>JBAXRL010000621.1:0-2561 GCA_037131205.1 Actinomycetes bacterium
TCCCTCCGAGAGCCGAGCCTGCGGACGGCCTTGCGCGACCCGACAGTTAAGGAATCCTTATCTTCCCTCCGGGAGCCGAGCCTGCGAACGGCCGTAAGCGGCCGGCAGTTAAGGAATCCTTGTCTTCCCTTTTCGTACTACCCCGCGCCGATCCGCCGGGGCCGCCGGGCCGTGGGATCCGCCGGGGCCGCCGGGCCGTGGGATCCGCCGGGGCCGCCGGGGTCGCCGGGGCGCGGTGGGCCGGTCACGGACCCCGGAGGCGCGCCCTTGGGTATATCCTTGCCGCAGTGCGGCAATGTCCCGCGGCGGGGTCTCCGCCGCGTCTTCCCGGAGGTGACCATGAGCGTCACAGGTGAGTCGAGCCCTGCTGTCGCGGCGGACTTCGTGCTGCGCGGCGCGAGTGAGCTGGTCACGATGAGCGCCCCGCCGGGTGAGGGCCTGGGCGCGATCGCCGGCGGCGCCCTCGCGGCCAGGGACGGCGTGATCGTCTGGGTGGGGTGCGAGGCGGAGCTGCCGCAGGCAGTGGACCTCGCGCCCGACGGCCTCGACATCGACGCCGAGGGCCGCTGCGTGCTGCCCGGCTTCGTGGACGCGCACACGCACGTGCCGTTTGCGGGGTCGCGGGCCGCCGAGTACGGCGAGCGGCTCGCCGGAGTGAGCTACGGCGAGATCCTCGCCCGCGGCGGCGGCATCAACGTCACCGTGGCGGCCACGCGCCAAGCCTCGGAAGAGGAGCTGGCGCGCCTCTGCCGCTTGCGCTACGACAGCATGCTGCGCCACGGCACGACGACCGCCGAGGTCAAGAGCGGCTACGGCCTCACCGTGGCCGACGAGGCCAGGCAGCTCCGGGCCGCCGCAACAGCTCATCCGCTGCGCCGTGAGCTCACCTTCCTCGGGGCGCACATCGTGCCCCCCGAGTACGCCGGTCGCGCCGACGACTTCATCCGCCTCGTCTGCGACGAGATGATCCCCGCCTGCGCGCCGCTGGCCCACTGGTGCGACGTCTTCTGCGACGAGGGCGCGTTCACCGTCGCGCAGGCGCGCCGCGTCCTCATCGCGGGGGCGGCCGCCGGGCTCGGCCTGCGCATCCACGCCGACGAGCTGGCGCGCTCCGGAGGCTCCATGCTGGCCGCCGATCTGGGCTGCGCCTCGGCCGACCATCTCATCCACGCCACGTGGGAGGAGATCGAAGCGATGAAGGCCGCCAGCGTGGTCGCCGTCATGCTGCCCGGCACCAGCTACACGCTGGGCATCGAGTTCGCCCCGGCGCGCGCCTTTCTCGAGGCCGGGGTGACCATCGCTCTGGCGAGCGATTTCAACCCCGGCTCCTGCAACTGCGAGAACCTTCAGATGATGATCTCGCTGGCCTGCCAGGGCATGAAGCTCACGCCCGACGAAGCGCTGTACGCGGCTACGGTCGGCGGCGCGGCCGCGCTGCGCCGCGCCGACGTCGGCAGCCTCGAGGTGGGCAAGCGCTGCGACTTCAGCGTGCTCGTCGCCGGGAGCCGCACCGAGCTGCCGTATCACTTCGGCGTCAACCTGGTGGGCGACGTCGTCGTCGGCGGCCTGGTCGTGGTGCAGGACGGGGTCGTCGCGCACGGCGCGTCGGCGCCAGAGCGTGTCCCGCTGTTCGCCCGAGACGCCGCCTCCGATGTCGGAAGTGCGGTGTGACGCTCGTCGAGTGCGTCCCCAACTTCTCCGAAGGCCGCCGGCCCGAGGTCATCGACCAGATCGTCGCCGCCATCGCCGCGGTCGATGGGGTACACGTGCTCGACCGTCAGAGCGATGCCGTCCACAACCGCTGCGTGATCACCTTCGTGGGCCCCGACGAGGCGGCCGCGCAGGCCGCCTTCGGCGGCATCGCCGCGGCCGCCCGCCTCATCGATCTCAACGTCCACGACGGCGCGCACCCGCGCTTCGGCGCCGCCGACGTCGTCCCGTTCGTGCCCATCAAAGAGGACGACATGCCGGTCTGCGTGGAGCTGGCCCGCGGCCTGGCCGCGCGCGTCGGCGCGGAGCTCGACCTGCCCGCGTACCTCTACGAGGACGCGGCCCGCCGCCCCGCGCACCAGAACCTCGCCGACGTGCGTCGCGGCGAGTTCGAGGGCCTGCGCGAGGCCATCCTCACGGATCCGCGGCGGGCGCCCGACGAAGGCCCCCGGCGCCTGCATCCCACGGCCGGCGCCGTGGCCATCGGCGCCCGTCCGCCGCTCATCGCCTACAACGTCAATCTCGACAGCGACGACGTCGAGCTGGCCCGCGAGATCGCCGTCGCCATCCGCGAGCGCGACGGCGGCTTCCCCAAGGTTAAGGCCATGGGCCTGGCGCTCGCCGATTGCGTGCAGGTGTCCATGAATCTCGTGGACTACCGCGTCACCTCGATGCACACCGCGTATGAAGAGGTCGCGCGGCGCGCCGCCGCGCGCGGCGTGCGCGTCCGCGAGAGCGAGGTCGTGGGCTTGCTGCCCGAGGCCGCGCTGGTCGACGTCGCCCGGCGCGCGCTGAGCGCCACGGGCTTCACGCAGCAGCAGGTGCTCGAGGCGCGCGTGCTCGACCTGCTC
>JBAXRL010000622.1:0-2556 GCA_037131205.1 Actinomycetes bacterium
CCACGTTGCTCGACCACTGCAGGATCTCGCGCACCGAGTACGTCACGGTGCCGCGGGCGTGCGATTCGTTGATGGTGCGGTCGTAGAGCGTGAGCGACGAGGCCAGCGTGAACTTCGTGGTCGGCTTGACGAGCCCGTCGGCGAGCGCCCCGGAGACCGTGACGAGCTTGAAGATCGACCCCGGCTCGTAGATGTCGGTGACGCAGCGGTTGCGATCGTGGGCCGGCTCTCTGCCGAAGGCGTTGTCCTTGACCTTGGGGACGTTGGCCATCGCCAGGATCTCGCCGCTGCGCGGGTCCATCACGATGGCCGTGGCCGCGGTCGCCGAGGAGCTGCGCACGGTGTGCTCGAGGACGTCCTCCGCCGTGTACTGGATGTCCTCGTCGAGCGTGAGGCGCACGGTCTGGCCGGACGTGGGCTGGGTCTCGCGGACGGTCCGCAGCGTGTGTCCGGCCGGATCGCGGACGATCACCTCGCTGCCCGCCACGCCGGCGAGCTGCTTGTCGTACGTCATCTCCACGCCGGCGAGGCCGTTGCCGTCGACGCCGGCGAAGCCCAGCACCTGGGCGGCCGAGCCCCTCATGGGGTAGGAGCGCTCTTCCTCCGCGTAGGCGCCGACGCCGGGCAGATCGAGGGCGAGCGCGGCCTTGGCGAGGGCGGGGTCGACGATACGGGCCACGTAGGCAAAGCCGCTCCCGGGCAGCGCAAGCGCCTTCTCGAGCGCCCGTATCTCCGGCTTCTTCGTGATCTTCAGCGCCGCGCACAGGGCGCGCGCCGCCGCCTTGGGATCGTCCAGCAGATACGGCGTCGCGAACACCGTCTGCGCCGGCTTGCCCACGGCCAGCTCACGCCCGTTGCGGTCGAGGATGTCGCCGCGCTGCGCGGGCAGCACGACGCTGGCCATCTGTTGCTCGAGGGCGATCCTCGTGAGGTTCTCGGACGAGGACGCCAGAGCGACGGCCTTGCCCCCGACCAGCACGAGAAAGACGATGAAGACGAAGCGCAGAAGGCGGATGCGACCATCCACGCCGCGCCCGCCGGCGATGCCCCCGCCGCGCGCCGCGACGCCGCGGAGCGAGCGCAGGCCGCCGCCGCGCCGGCCGGTGGCGCGACGCCGCCCTGAGGCGCCCGTCGCCATCAGGGCCTCAGGGTCACCTTGGCGAGGTGCGCGCCCTTCGGCGCCTTGAGGTACTGCACGTGGTCGGCGTCGATGAGCCCGAGCTCCGTCTCGGCGATATGGCGGATGCGCACGGTGGAGCCCAGCCGGGCGAGCTCTTCGGCGAGCTGTGCGTTCTCGGAGCTCAGGGCGCGTTCTTCGCGCACGACGGCCGCGGTCTGCAGGGTCTTCTGGACGACGGCGAAGCTCAGAGAGACGCGCCCCACGGCGAGCACCGTGAGGCAGATCACGAAGACGATGAAGACGCGCGTGAGGCGGGCGCGCCGCGCCGCGCGGGCACGCGCCTGCGGCGCCCGCCGCGCGGCCGGCCGCGCCTGTGGGCGCTCCGGCTGCTCCTGTCGGCGCGGGGCGGCTGCCGCCGGGCGCCGCGCCTGTGCGGTTGCCGCCACCCGCCCTCCTAGAGCCTGACGGCGACGCGCAGCTTGGCCGACTTGCTGCGCGGATTGACTTCGGTCTCGCGCGCCCTTGGGGTCACCGGCCGGCGCGTCAGCACGCGCAGCGCGGGCTCGTGCCCGCACACGCATATCGGCAGGCCGGGCGGGCAGACGCAGCCCGCGGCGTGGCCCCTGAGGAACTCCTTGACCATGCGATCCTCCAGCGAATGGAAGCTCAGCGCCGCCAGGCGACCGCCGGGGCGCAGCACGCGGTAGGCCTCGTCGAGGCCGCGGGCCAGCGACTGCAGCTCGTCGTTGACGACGATGCGCAGCGCCTGGAAGACGCGGCGCGCCGGGTTGCCGGCGCCGAAACGGGCGGGCGTCGGGATGTTGCGCTTGATGACCTCGACGAGCTCGCAGGTGGTGGCGAAGGGCTGCTTCTTGCGCGTCTGCGCGATTCCCCGGGCGATGCCCTTGGCGTAGCGCTCCTCCCCGTAACGGAAGAAGATGTCGGTGAGCTCGTCCTCGGGCAGGGTGTTGACCAGGTCGGCGGCCGTGACGCCGAGCTCGGGGTCCATGCGCATGTCGAGAGGGGCGTCGTAGGCGTAGCTGAAGCCGCGCTCGCGGCGGTCGAGCTGCATCGAGGAGACGCCGAGGTCCATGTAGACGATGTCGGCGGAGGCGTCGTCGCGGGCGGCCAGCACCTCGGCGAAGTTGCCGTGGTACAGCTCGCACTCGCAGGGGGCGGCGCGGGCCACGTCGCGGAAGTACTCGGCGACGGTGGGATCGCGGTCCACGGCGATGAGCCGGCCCTTCGCGCCGAGCAGCGCCGCCACTGCCTCAGCGTGGCCGCCGGCGCCGAAGGTGCAGTCGATGGCCACCTCGCCCCTCGCCGGGCGCAGCAGCTCGAGCAGCTCGTCGAGAAGGACCGGAGTGTGGGCCAGGGCCATCTCGTACTCACGAAGTTGCAAGCTCATCTGCGGTAGCATCGGCCTCCTCCTCCAG
>JBAXRL010000623.1:0-2555 GCA_037131205.1 Actinomycetes bacterium
CGGCCGGCGGCGTCCACTGCCAGTAGGGCTGGGCCGGTCCGAACATCGCCGCGCCCGTCGTGGCGAGCCCGCCCATCGAGAGGGTGTTGATCTTCTCCCTGTCGATCGCCCAGGCGACCGCCTGGCGAATGCTCACGTCGCGGGTCAGCGGATCGCCCTTCGACCTGGGCGAAGCCCAGCAGTTGAAGCTGAGCTGGTGGAAGCCGATCGACGGTCCGGCATCGACGGTAGTGCCCGGCATGTCCTTGAGGGTCCTGTGGTCGAGGGCCGTGAACGAGCTGATGGCGTCGAGGTTGCCGGCCTTGTAGTCGGCGACCATGGTCTCGGGGGTCTGGTAGATCTCGAAGCGCACGGTCTGCACGTGCGGCGGCCCGCCGAGCGCCTGGGGATAGTCCTGGTTGGCCTCGAGCGTGACCCAGTGGCTCTTCTTGACCTCCGTCACGCGAAACGCGCCCGAGCACACCATCGGCAGGTTCTTGAAGTAGTCGAGCTTCTGGGGGTCGACCTTGCTCCACACGTGCTCGGGCAGGATCGGGATGTACAGCGCCAGCATGCCGGAGCTTGGCTTCTTCGTGGTGATCACGACGGTCGCGTCGTCGGGCGCGGTCACGCCGGTCACGCCCACCAGGTACTGGATGTACATCCAGTGCTGCGTCTCGAGGATCAGGTTGTAGGTGAAGGCGACGTCATGCGCGGTCAGCGGCCGGCCGTCGCTCCACGTGAGGTCCGGGCGCAGGTGGAAGGTCCAGCGCAGGCCGTCCGGGCTGACCGCCCAGCTCTCGGCGGCATCGGGCACGGGCTTGTAGTCGGCGTCGTACCAGGTGAGGAAGTTGTAGCCGAGGCGGAAGCTCTCCCACGCGATCCCACTCTGGGAGCTGAAAGGGTTCACGCCATCGACGACGTCCTGGGCGATCCCGATGCGATAGACGAGCGCATCACTCGACGGCGAGCCGGCGGCCGACGACGGCGCAGCGGCGGGCGACGACGTTTCGGCGAGCGCGGCGCCGCCCGGCGCGAGAGTCAGCAGCACCGCGAGCAGCACGATGGCGAAGACTATGGCGTGCGGCCCGCCGCGTGCCCCCGTGGGGTGGCTCATCCTGGCTCCTCCTCTGGTCGGTGAAACGGACTGTCCCGGCAAGGCCTCGGTGCGTCGGTCGTCGATGGTCCGGTGAGCCGGCCGCGGATGGTCGCGAGCAGTCAGCCGCCGGCTGCCCGCGCTCAGGCGCGCCTCCGGCAGCCCCATTAGACGCCGCGGAAACGAACAGCGTCAAGGGAAGCGGCAGGACGTCTCCCTGCTTTCCGTCCGACGTTTACACGAACATATGTTCGTGCTACGCTCACGGTCCCCGCAACATCGTCCACCCGCACGTCAGGAGCCCCACATGCCCAGCAGCGGAGCCACCTCCGGCGACAGACCCGAGCCCCGCCGGGAGGCAGTGGGCGGCGGCGATCGCGCGGGGGGCGCCGCGGACGGTGAGACGGCTGCCGGCGTTGAGCAGACCCTTGAGGCGGCCGGCAGGCGCGGCGGGGCCGCCCGGGCCCGCGCCGGCCGCCCGGGCCCCAACGGCGAGGCCACCCCCATCGCCGTCAGATGGGACGAGTGGCAGCGCCGCCCGGTCGCCTTCGTGTGGCGGCGCCGGCGCTACCGCGTCGAGCGCGTGCTCGAGACGTGGATCCTCGAGACGGGCTGGTGGAAGGACGAAGGGCTCGTGAGCCGTGCGTACTGGCGGGTGCGCGCCGAGGGGCGCGTGTTCGATCTGCGCTACGACCGCCTCACGAAGGCGTGGGCGCTCGAGCAGGCGCTCAATTGAACGCCCGACGCCCTATCTGCGCCGCAATGCCATCAGCACGGCGAGCAGGATCCCCACAACGATCAGGATGATGACGACGATGAAGAGCGGCTCGATCGGTCCGGTGTTCGGCACGGCCCTTCCAGACTTAGGGCCCATCCCGCCAGGTCTGCACGCACGCATGCGCCCGTGGACACATCGCGGCTGCGGCCCCTCCCCGAATCCCCGCGTAGCTGGGCTGCGAGGGGACCGTCTCGTGACCGCCCCGCGCGGTCCACGAACGCCCCGCACGCCCATCCCTACCGGGATAGGCCCTTGCTGCTCGCGGCTACCGCGAGCTTGTACGTCGCGTTTGATCGGGTCCAGGACCGGGCGTCTCAGGCGGAGCGGCCGCCTTCGGGCGCGGCCCTGGCGGGGAGCAGGAGCACGATGACGAGCGCGATGAGCGGCAGGAAGAGGGCGATCACGGCCCAGAGCACGGCGCTGCGTCCCTTGCGCCCCGCCAGCAGCGCGGTCGCCAGCACGAGGAGCACATACGCGACGAAGATGAGCATTGTTCCCTCGGACCCGATGTTCACGACACGCGCCCCCTTCTCAGCCGGTTTCGTCAGCATAGCAGGCGACGGCTCAACGCCCGCCGGCCGCGGATCGCGATGAGCTTCATCCACCTGCACGCGCACACCAACTTCTCGTTCGGCGACGGCGCCTGTCGCATCCCCGAGCTGGTGGCCGCCGCCGCCGGCATGGGCATGCCGGCCCTGGCGG
>JBAXRL010000624.1:0-2550 GCA_037131205.1 Actinomycetes bacterium
CTGCGCGGCCTGGCGCCGCTCACCGTGGTGGCCGGCAACACCGACCTGCCCGACGACGGGCTGGACCTGCCGTGGGAGGCCGAGGTCGAGATCGCCGGCCTGCGGATCATCGTCTGCCACATCGGCGCCAGCCTCATGGGGCGTCACGACCCGGTGCTCGAGGGCTTCGACCTCGTGATCAGCGGCCACAGCCACAAGGCGGCCGTGAAATGGCGCGCGGAGACTCTGTTCCTCAATCCCGGCGCGGCCGGGCGGCCGCGCTTTGGGCAGCCGCGCACCGCCGCCCTGGTCAGCGTGAAGGGCGGCCGTGCGGATCCGTGCATCGTGCCGCTGGACTGATCGGAGAATACCTCCCAAGCGCCTGGTCCTTCCCTTCAAGCGGCGTAACTCCGGCGGCCGCGGCCTGGTTTTGGCCGCGGCCGCGGCCTCCCGTGAACTGCGCAAGCCCGTGGTCGCCGCCCCCGGCATGGTTGTTGCGCGAGCGTTTGCCGTTGGCGATACCGTTGGTTGTACTTCCAGGTGTGTCGTTGGAAGTACTCTCAACGGCTTCGGCCGTTCTCGACTATGCCCCGGCGGCAGGCCGCGTGCGATGGGCGCGAACGTCAGCGTTGACGCCACCGTCTCGCCGCGCTCATTCTCACCAGCCGCGGGTGGCGCGGCCGCCGGGGAGACTGAGGGGGGAGACCGGATGTCAGCGCAAGCTCCGATGATGGGCAGGACCGTTCTCGTCACGGGCTCGACCGACGGCATCGGCCGTCAGACGGCCGTCGAGCTGGCGGCGCTGGGCGCCGACGTGTTGGTACACGGCCGCGACGCGCGCCGCGGCGCGGCGGTCCTCGCGGCCGTGCGGGCCGCGTCGGCCGGCGGCTGCGCCGCGCTGTACCTGGCCGATCTGAGCACGCGCGCCGGCGTCCGCGATCTGGCGGCGCGCGTGCGCGGCGATCACGCGCGCCTCGACGTGCTGGTCAACAACGCCGGCGTGTACTCACGCGAACGCCGCGTCACCGGCGACGGCCTCGAGCTCACCTTCGCCGTGAACGTGCTCGCGCCGTTCGTCCTCGCGGGCGAGCTCCTGCCACTGCTGCGCGCCGCCGCGCCCGCGCGCATCGTCAACCTCAGCTCGGCGTCGCACTGGACCGGCGAGATGCGCTGGGTCGATCTGCAGTCCGCCGCCGGCTACGACGGCGTCGCAGCCTACGACCAGTCAAAGCTCGCCATGACTCTGCTGACCTTCGCGTTGGCGCGGCGCCTGGCGGGCAGCGGCGTCACCGCCGTGTGCCTCGACCCCGGCGACGTCGACACGAAGATGCTGCGCGCGGGCTGGCCCGAACTGCCCGGCATCGACATCGACGCCGGCGCCGCCACGAGCGTGTTCCTGGCGTCGTCGGCGGACGTCGCCGGCGTCTCCGGCGTGTACTACGAGGGCGGCCGCGAAACCGCGCCTCTGGAGGCGAGCCTCGAGCGTGGGTCGCAGGCGCGCCTCTGGGGAATCCTGAAGGGTTTCGCGGGCCTGGAGTGACCGCGGCGACGACGGGTATACCTTGAGCGACGAGCCGGCCCGCGAGGCACAGAGGACGCCTGCCATGAGCACACCACCAGTCACTATCTACTCACTCAGCACCTGCGGCTGGAGTCGCAAGGCCAAGGCGTACTTCACAGAACGCGGCGTGGACTTCCACGCCATCGAGTACGATATGGCCGGCCCCGACCTGCAGCGCAAGATCTCCGCCGAGATGCGCGAGAACGGGGCCGATGGGTTCCCCTACGTCAAGATCGGCGGCCACACCGTGAAGGGCTACGACCCGGCGCGCTACGAGCAGTTGCTCAAGCTCGCCCGACCCATACGCGACGGAGGACCTCGATGACGGAGCAGACCAAGTCCGTGGAGCTCTACACCCTGAGCACGTGCCCCTGGTGCAGAAGGGCCAAGGCCTTCCTGGACAGCAAGGCCGTGGACTACTCGTACATCGACTACGACCTCGCCGACGAAGTGACCCAGACGCGCATCCAGGAGGAGATGTTGGCGCGCCACGCCAGCGCCTTCCCGTTCGCCATGATCGGCGACGACTTCATCGTGGGGTACAACCCGGAGGCCTACGCGCGGCTGCTCGGGCTTGAGTGACGGGGTGACCTCAAAGGCGCGGGCGCGAGGCCGCGGGGCGGGAAGATGGTCGGGGTGGGCGGATTTGAACCGCCGACCTCTCGGTCCCGAACCGAGCGCTCTACCAAGCTGAGCCACACCCCGACGCGGAGACGGATTCTACCGGATGAGCCGCGGGCACGCTACCAGCGAAGTGGGCGGGCGAGGCCCTGACGGCCCCCGCCGCACCGTCGCCGGCGTGTCTCCATCGTCGGCCTCGCAGGGAGAATCGCGACGCTCATCGGAGGTGCAAAGTCGAAGCGTGCTTGACAGGCGTCGCCAAAGCCATAGCATGCATGCTATCTTATAGGCTGTCCGGGCACCCGTCCGGGTGGGGGAGCGTGTCTTGAAAGGGGACCGTATGATGACCTTGCGAAAGGGGCTTCTGTTCGCCCTCGTCTGCCTCCTGG
>JBAXRL010000625.1:0-2550 GCA_037131205.1 Actinomycetes bacterium
CAGGACTCTGGGTACCCCGATCTCACGGGCAAGTTGAATGACCGAGGCTTCGCCGGCATCGAGAACTGTAGCGAGCAAGGGATCTCCAGGCTGCCGCAGCGCCGAGACAGTGATCCAGTCTGCTTTTCGATAGGCATCCCGCCCTGTGAAATGCCGTCCTCCGTGAAGGATCTCATCGTGCACAGCTTGCGGCAGATAGACCGACTCATACAGGCCCCTCAGAATATCCGGTCTCTCAATGCCGGCAAGGGCGATCAACGGACCCGTATTGCACACGATCGCCGTCATCTATTGGGCCTTCATTGGAATTCTCTTGAGATCTCGTCATCGTCCCACTCGACGGACGAGACTCCCATGTTGATACAGGTCAACAAGAACTCCACCCGCCCGATACCGGCAAGTTGGGCAGCATGACCGGAGCTCAGCCTGCCCATTTCATAGAGCTTCACCGACATGGCTTTGCGGGCCTCTTGCTCAAACGCTTCTGGACTCTGGTTCGAAACGGCAGGTATCGCTTCGGGATACTCGATGACCATCGTTCTTTGCACAGGAATCATCCTCCCTCCTGTGTCAGCCATTTCTGCATCCGAGTCTCAGCTTCCGCATGCGAAACGGTCTGGCCGGAGTCTACTCGAGAGCCTTTCCATGGCCTCTTCTATCGTGGCGTCTTCAGGCAGAGTCCGGAGCGTCTCCAGAATAGTCTGCTTACCACTGAATGCCGCCTCCATCGCATCACCTCGGAGCATCGCCTCGGGGATGGCGGCGACGTTTCTTCCGCCACCGGCTTGCGGATCGCCGCACGTCGCCATGGTGCTCCGCCGCCGACCAAAGCGCCGCCGGGCGCCATCTCGTCAACGCGGGCCTTGACCAAGAGCGGGCGGCTTTTGAAGACAGAGCCGCGGACGTTGGTATCGAGCATGTAGCGCATCAGAACAGCGCACGCCTCTCGGTCTCAGGATCCTCGCGCTCCGCCAGAAGATCCGCCGGGACCTGCGACGGTCGGGCGAAGAAGTCATCCCATCCGACGAGCTTCGGCCTGATGACAAGCGCGTCTCCCTGCCGTTCGATGAAGACCTCGCGACCAGAGAAACGAAACTCCGCCGGCAGGCGGACCGCCTGGCTGCGGCCGTTCATGAAGAGCTTCGCGGTTTGCAGCATGGCTCACCCCTTGGGACCAACCATCTATACCACGAGGCTTCCGAATCGCAACTTCACCTGCATCCGGCCGGCGGTGAGCGGAGGGCGCGAGCGCGTTGGCTCGCGGCACTCGCGACGCCGGCGCTCACGCCTGCGCCTGCTTGCGCTCATCCGTCACGCCTGCGATGTGCCCGCGCCTTTGGCACGGAGCGCGACGTCCCTGCGCTCTCCTGCAGCCGCCCGGCTGAGGAGCGGAAGCGGCGCCCGGACGAACGTTGACGTCGTGACCATACGGGATGCTCCTCCGCATCAGTTCACCCAAGAAGGAGTCGCGTCCGTGATGTCAACGATAGCCAGAGCGCCGCGGATCAAGCTGCCGGAAGCACAGTCAATCCCCGTTTCCCTGCCTTCATCTCCCGGCGCCGCCCTGACCATGCTGCGCGACCCACTCCTTGAGCGCCGCGTCGATGCGTGCCTGCCAGCCGGGGCCGGTCGCACGAAAGTACTCCAGGACGTCACGGCTGTAGCGAATCGTCACGGGTTCCTTCGTCGGCTTCTTCTGAGCCCCCCGCTGCCCCGGCTTTCTTTTCGGCAGCACTGCCACAAGCTCTTGTGGCAGCACCTCAGCGGCAGGCCGGAAACGGGCCATGTCTTCCCGGGTCAGTTCCCGGACTCCCCCGGCTTCATCGCTCAGCGGTTTCGTCTTCATGGCATCTGACCTCATGGTTTTATCGTAACTACAATCAAGCAACTGGTCAAGGACCGCCACGGGCGAAGGGTGAGCAGTTCGGGCGGGCGCTCGCGCTTCGTCCTCGGTCAGGGCGGACTCAGGGGCGATCCGCTCTCCCCATGGCTGCGGCTCGCCCCACGAGTCCCGCCGGGAGAGTTTGCTGTGCTACTATCGTCAGGCGATGACGAATAATGCATCACAGCTTGCGGCACCCTACCATGAACGCTGGATAGGCAGGCGCTATCAGGACCTCCTGAAGGCGTTTCCGGTGGTGGTGGTCACGGGGGCGCGCCAGACCGGCAAGACCACCCTCGTGCGGGAGAGTCCCGCGAGCAAGGCCTGGGACTACCTCTCGTTCGACGATCCCGAGGTTCGCCGCCAGGCCGCCGCGTTCGCCCCCGCACTGTGGGAGGGGAGTCGCGAGATCGTCCTCGACGAGGTGCAGCGCGCGCCCGAGGTGCTGAGCGCCGTCAAGCTGGCGGTGGACACGGACCGCTCGCGGCGCTTCGTGCTCACGGGATCAGCGAACCTGCTGCTGATGAAGAGCGTCGGCGAGAGCCTCGCGGGGAGGGCTGCCTACCTGGTCCTGCGTCCCCTGTCGCTGGGCGAGTGGGAGCGGGACGGCGAGCCTTCCCTCATCCTTCGCAACCTCCTGGAGCGCCCGGAGGAGGCGCCGTGGAGCG
>JBAXRL010000626.1:0-2544 GCA_037131205.1 Actinomycetes bacterium
GAGACTCCGCCGAGGCGTCCGTGGACGCGGGTTCGATTCCCGCCGCCTCCACCATTCCGTTCTTCGCCGTGCGCCCGCGGTCGTGCACTATACTGCGGGCGTGGACCAGCCGGCCGACATCCTTTCCGCCGCGCCCGCCGCCTCCACGCCGTCTGCCTCGCGCTGGCCGCGCCTCCTGGAACCGCTGCCGGTGAGCATCGCGCTCGCGCTCGTGTTCACCGCGGCCGGCCTTGTCGAGCTGCTCACGCGTGGCCCGGTCTCAGCCGGCTACCGCGACGACGGACCCCTGCTGATCACCCTGACTGTGGCCAGCGCGCTCTCGCTGGCGCTGCTCTGGTGGTCGCCGCTCGCCGGCCTCTGCGTCTCGCTGGCGCTCCTGTGCGCGCAGTCGGTCATCGGCTACCAGTTCACCCAGGCGGCTCTGTGGGCGGTCGTTGTCGCGTCCTTTGCGACCGTGGCCTTCGACCGCTGGCGGCGCGCCTTGGCGGCCGGGTTCCTGGCTGCTCCCGGCATGGTCGTCCTGGTGCTGAGCACGCCGAACCTGTCGTGGCAGACAGCCCTGGGCACATGGGCGTCGCTTTCGCTTGTCTGGGTGGTCGCGGTGGTGATCCGCCTCTACCGCGGAAGCATCGAACGCGCCGAGCGCAGGGCGGCGCTCTTTGCGGCCGACCGCGAGGCGCGTGCTCGCGAAGCGGTCGCCGAGGAGCGCGCGCGTCTCGCCCGCGAGCTGCACGACAGCGTCGGTCATGCCCTCAACGTGGTGGTGCTGCACGCGGGCGCCGCCCAGCGCGTGATGGAGACGAAGCCGGAGCTGGCCCGCGAGGCGCTCGGCAGCATCGAGACCGCCGGCCGTCAGGCGCTCGAGGACATCGAGCGCATGCTCGGCATCCTGCGCGCCCCCGACGACGGCGTGGGGCTCGACGCCGCCCCGGGCCTCGGCCAACTGGAGAGGCTGTGCGCGCAGGTGCGCCAGGCAGGGCTGCCGGTCACCCTGAGCGTGGAGGGCGAGGCGCGCGCGTTGCCGGCCAGCCTCGATCTCACGGCCTTTCGCATCGTCCAGGAGTCGCTGACCAACACGCTCAAACACGCCGGCAAGACGCGCGCGACCGTGACCGTGCGCTACGAGCAGGACGCGCTCGCCATCGCGGTCGTCGATGATGGCCGCGGTGTCTCCGCCGGCGGCGCCGGCGGCGGTCGCGGCCTTGTGGGCATGGGCGAGCGCGTCGCCACGTTCAGAGGAGAGCTCGAGGCGGGCACGCGCGCGGAGGGCGGCTTCGCCGTCCGCGCGCGCCTCCCGCTGCAAAAGGAGGGTACATGAGCATCACCGTAGTACTGGCCGACGACGAGCAGATGGTGCGGTCCGGTCTGCGTCTGATCATCGAGTCGGAGCCCGACATCGAGGTCGTCGGCGAGGCCGGCGACGGCGGCGAGGCGCTGGCGCTGACCCGCCGTCTGGACCCCGACGTCGTGCTCATGGACGTGCAGATGCCGGTGATGAACGGCATTGAGGCGACGCGCGCCATCGTCGCGCTGGGGCGCGACGAGACCTCGCGCGTCCTCATCCTCACGACCTTCGACCTGGACGAGTACGTGTACGAGGGCTTCAAGGCCGGGGCCAGCGGCTTTCTGCTCAAGCGCACGCCGGCCGCCGACCTCGTCGCCGGCATCCGCATCGTCGCCGCCGGCGACGGCATGATCGCGCCCTCGGTGACGACGCGCCTGATCGCCACCTTCCGCGACAGGGCGGAGCGCGCCGGCGCGCCCCGCGACGCGGCCGTGCTGGACGACCTCACGGCGCGCGAGCACGAAGTGCTGGTGCTGGTGGCGCGCGGCATGACCAACGGCGAGATCGCCGCGCACCTCTTTCTCAGCGAGGGCACGGTGAAGACACACGTCAAGCGGATCTTCGCCAAGCTCGGGCTGCACGACCGCACGCAGGCCGTGATCCTCGCCTACGAGGTGGGCCTGGTGCGCCCCGGGGAGAGCGCCGCCGAGTAACCTCGCGGCGGCCGGCGTACCCCCGTGGGGGTACGGGCGCCGCCGCAACAATCCCTCTGCGGGCGGCCACCTGTTCACGCTCTGGGGTGACGACGGAGCCCCCGCCTCCCGCTAGGCTTCTCGTGCAAGCTGAAGAGGATCCCGGGAGGTGCGCAGGTGAACGGCTCGATGATCGGCTGGTTCTTCGGCGTCGTGGCGCGTCCGCGCACCTGGCTGAACCTCCTGTTTCAGGTGCTCGCCTTTCCGCTCGGCCTGTTCTACTTCGTCTTTCTGGTCACCGGCCTGTCTGTGGGCCTCGGCCTCGTCATCATCTGGGTGGGCATCCCCATCCTGCTCATCGTGGCCGGGGCGTGGTGGCTGTTCGGGGCCTTCGAGCGCCTTCAGGCGAAGTACCTGCTCGGCGCCGCGGTGTCGGCGCCGCCGCGCGCCTGGGAGAACGTGAACGGCGTGTGGGGCAAGCTCAAGGCCCACTTCGGCAGCGGCGCCACCTGGAGGGACCTCTTCTACCTGCTGGCCAAGCTGGCCCTCGGCATCGTCTCGTTCACG
>JBAXRL010000627.1:0-2541 GCA_037131205.1 Actinomycetes bacterium
ACGGCGCCGTGCAGAATGGCGCGGCTCCTGGCGGCCGTGACCTTGGCGCTGTCGCTCGCCGTCGTCGTGCTGCTCGCGGGCTGCGGGTCTGCGGCGACGAACAGCGGGCCGGGCGCGGATGCCTCGGGCGGCCCCGCGGCGACGGGCGCGGCGCCGCCGGCGGCGAGCGGGGCGGCGAGTGCGGCGACGGAGGCGCCGTCGGCGCAGCCGACGGCCGAACCGTCGCCGGCGCGCACGCCGATGACGCCCCGGCCCACGCCGACGGGCACGGCGCCCAGCCCGACTCCGTCGGGTGCGAGCGCGCCGGGCGACGCCGGCAAGGGCGCCTCCGGCGCCTCCCCCGGCGCCACCACGGTGGTCTTCGTCGATGTGGGGCAGGGCGACGCCACGGTCATCCGCTCGGGCTCCTGGACGGGCCTCATCGACGGCGGCCCGGCGGGCTCGGAGCCGGCCATCGAGGCGGCGCTGACGACGCTTGGCGTGACCCGCCTGAGCGCCGTCGTCGTCTCGCACGTGCACGCCGACCACACCGGCGGGCTCACGCGCCTCGTCGGCGAGTGGCGTCCGCGCACGGCCTACATGGCGGGCGCGCCCACCGCGGCTCTGGCCGGCGCCTTGAGCGGCGCCGGGACCGCCGTGGTCCAGGTCAGGAGTGGCGCCGGGCTGCAGTTCGGCGCGGCGCGCGCCGAGGTGCTCAGCCCGGCCGGCCTCTCCGGCGACGCCAACAGCGACAGCGTCGTGCTGCGCCTCGACGCCGGGGGCAAGAGCTTCCTCTTCACCGGCGACTGCACGGGGCCCAACGAGGCCGCGGTGGGGAGCATCTGCGCCCGCGGCCCGCCCATCGACGTGCTCAAGGTCGCGCACCACGGCTCGCGGTACTCCACGTCCGCCGGCTTTCTCGGGGAGGCGCGCCCCAAGGTCGCCGTGATCTGCGTCGGGCCTAACTCGTACGGGCACCCCACCCCGGCGACCGTCGGGCGCCTGCTCGCCGCCGGCTCGCGCGTCTACACCACCTGGAAGAACGGCGGCATCACGTTCACGGTGTCGGCGGCGGGGGCGATGAGCGTCTCGTTCGGGCGCTCGTCGAAGCCGGTGAAGAAGGCGACGGCGGCGGGCGGCTCGGCGGAGGGTGGCGGCGGCGCGGCCGCGGGGGCCGCCGCGGCGGGGGCCGTCGCCGGAGGGTCAACGGCCTCCGGTGGCACGATCGTGTACATCACGAAGACCGGTGAGTGCTATCACGCCGGCGGCTGCCGGTACCTCTCCGGCAGCCGCATCCCAATCACTTTGAAGGACGCGCGCGGCGCGTACCGGCCGTGCAGCGTCTGCGACCCGCCCATCTGACGCCGCGAACCGGCCGGCCCGGCGGCGCCGGCCCTCAGTCTCCGTCCGGGACGAAGCGCGCGACGTCGGGCGCGGGGAGGTGCTCCCAGGCGCCGTGGACGCCTTCGTGCGCGGCGCCGAGCTCCACGTGGAGCATGGCGATGCCGTAGTCGATGGGCGCCGTCCAGTAGGTCTTCCCGGCGCCGCCCATCACGAGGGCGTCGCCCTCGAGGCGAAAGCGCCAGGGCTGCTTGTTGGCGCCCGACGGCGCCACGCGGGCAGCCTCCACGGCGGCGACCGCCCAGGCCGGCCACGCGGCGCCCGCCGACCCCTCGACGTCGGCCCTGCCGAGACCGCGCGTGAGGCCCGGGGCGATCTCCTCGACCTGACGGCGGGCGGCGGAGCGCACGGCCTTGCTCATCATGCGCTCCACAAACTGCTTGCGCTCGACGGGGTGGCCCACCGGGGTGACGGCGACCACGTGCTCGCCGCGGTGCAGCTTGACCAGGCTCGCGGCGGTCGCGCGGTCGAACATCCCCGCGACCCAGCAGGTGCCGAGCCCGAGACGGGTGGCCTCGAGGATGAAGGCCTCGCCGACGTAGCCGACCTGGATCTCGCCGCCCTTCGGCGCGATGAAAGCGGCCGTCCACGGGGCGCCCTCGACGCGCCCGTAGGCGCCGCCGAAGCGGTCGAGGAGGCCGGTGAACACGCCGCCGTCGCCCTCGACCAGTTCGGCGCGGGCGCCGGGCGCCAGCCGAAAGCGGTGGCAGAAGGCGCGCAGCGCGTCGAGCGCCGCGGGGGCGACCTTGCGGTCGCTGTAGCGGCGCCGCGAGCGGCGCGCGGCGATGGCGTCGTACCAGGCGGGGTCGAGGGCCGGCCGCCGGCCTGTGGCCGAGCCGGCCTCCTCCGCCTGTGTGGCCGCCGGGGCGTCCACGCCGGCGCTCACTTGAGCTCCTCACCGGCGTGCGGACCCGGCCCCATGTCCCACACCGATTCCACGGTGATGCGCACCACGTACTTCATCGGCGGCAGGTGAAGCTGCTCGCTGACGGCCTTGAGCTTCTCGTTGACGGAGTCGAACACGTCTCCATGGTCGATGAGCTCGGCGTGGCCCTTGACCTGCATCGCCACCTTGCGCTCGGGATCGTGGATGCCCACCGCCACTCTGGGGTCGTGCTCGATGTTCTCGCGGGTCTTGTGGCTGAACATGTCGGCGAAGTA
>JBAXRL010000628.1:0-2540 GCA_037131205.1 Actinomycetes bacterium
TGGAGTTCCCTTCGGGCACCAACCTCGAGGGCGCCGCCTGGCAGCAGGCGCAGATCCTCAAGGAGACCTGCCCGCAATGCGGCAAGCAGTCCGCCGTGGACGAGCTCCTCGAGCGCGAATGCCCCTGGTGCGGCTGGCAGAGCGCGCGCGCCAGGAACGCCCTGGCGGCCAGGCCGCCCCTGCCCGCCGTGGAGGCCTAGCATGACGCCCGTCGGACTCGGTATCGGCGGCGCCGGCGGCGGCGAGCAGGCGATGAAGCCCATCCGCGAGCGTGGCGGCGCCCTCAACGACCTCCTCGAGCGACTGCTCAACAAGGGCGTGGTCATCGATCTCGACCTGGTGATCGGGGTCGCCGGCATCCCCCTGATCGGCGTGAGCCTGCGCGCCGCCGTGGCCGCCATCGAGACCATGATCGAGTACGGGTTCATGCAGGCCTGGGACGAAGACACGCGGCGCTACGCCGAGCGCGAGCTGCAGCGCAAGAAGCTGGACTACGCCCCCGGCGAGGTCGCCACCCTCGAGATGTTCGGCTCGCACTGGTACGCCGACCGCATCTACCGGGCGTGGCGCCCGGGCCGCCTGTATCTCACCGACCGCCGCCTCATCCTCTACCGCAAGTCGCCGGCCGAGGTGCTCTTCGAGACGCCGCTGAGCAGCATCCGCGGCATGGCCATCGCCGAGTCGGTGCACTTCAACGGCAGGGTCACGCCCCTGCTGCACCTGGCCCTCGAGTCGGAGGAGCAGGTGTCGATCTACGCCGAGGACCTGCCGGCTCTGGAGGCGGCGCTGCACGACCGCCTGCAGGATCTGGGCGTGCCGCTCACGCAGACGGTCAACGCCTGCGAGCGCGACGCCGACATCACCCAGGCCTTCCCCGACCATCGCCTGCTGGCCGACGGCCGGATGTGGCGCGAGGCCCCCGGCGGCGTCGCCGGGGAGGCCGCCACGTGGCAGGCCGGCTGGCTCTACCTCACCAGCGAGGGGCTGGTGTGGTGGTCCGAGAGCGAGCGGCGGGCGGTGGTGCGCATCCCCGTGGCCGACATCATCGGCGTGGGCGTCGAGGAGCGCGACCTGGGTCCTCTGCTGGGCGAGAGGTCGATGCTCGGCGTGCGCTACCGCGAGCGCGGCCGCCAGAAGACGGTGCTGTTCGGCGGGCGGGGCCCGGAGGAGTGGCGCCGCGGCATCCGCCGGCTGGTCGTCGACTACGACGGCGGAGGCCTGCCGTGATCGATGTCGACGAGGGCAACCTCAAGCAAGGGCTGCTGGGGCTCGTCATCGCCCTCGTGGAGATCATCGAGGACGCCCTGTCGACGCAGGCTTTCAGGCGCGTGGAGAGCGGGCACCTGACCGAGGCCGAGATGGAGCGCCTCGGCGAAGCCCTCTCCGACCTGCACGTGGCGCTCGCGCAGATCAAAGAGGAGCACGGCGTCACCGACGCCGTGGCGCAGGTCAGGGACGGCCTCGACGAACTGGTCGACGAGGTGGTCGACCGCATGATCAACCCCGAGCGCTGGCGCGAGGAAGTAGCCCGCGCGGAAGCTGAGTGATCCGTGCGCGCACACCAGCGGGGCCGCACAAGGGTGGCGACGACGCGGCCCTGCTGCGCAGTCAGGGCGGCTTCATCCCCCAGTGGTCGTCGGCGTGGCGCCTCGGCGAGCTGTTCCTCTTCGCCGACAGGCTCGCCTTCGCGCAACCGGGCAAGCCGCGCTTCGAGCTGGCGCTGGCCACGGTCACCGACGTCGCCATGGAACGCCGCAAGTTCATTCTGGTGCACAAGGACGTCGTCAGGCTCACCTACGTCCTCCCCAACCAGAAGCGCTCGCGGCTGGCCTGGTTCATCACCGCGGACGTCGGCCGATGGTTCGACGAGATCATGACGCTGACGAAGGCCGGGCGGGCGGCGGCCGCGAAGGACGCCGTGCGGGCGCCCGGCGCGCCCGGCGCCCTGCCTGCCCGTACCTCACGCCGCCCGGACGCCGCCCGTCCGGCCTCCGGCGCTGAGCCCATGATCGTCCGCGAGCCACAGGTCGAGGAGCTCGCGGCCACGCTGAGCCCGGCCGGAGCACGCATCCTGTGGCACCTTTGGGAGCGGCGTCACGCCGATATCAAGGAGCTCGCCGCGGTCGCCGACTCACGCTCGCACATGGAAGTGCTGACCCTGCTGCGCGAGGGCATCAACGGCGCCGCGGAGCGCCTGTTCGGGCGTCCTGCGCTGGAGTTCAGGGAGCGCGGCGTGGACCGGGACAGCGGCCGCGCCGTCACCTTTCAGTGGTGGCTGGAGCGCGCCGACCAGCCCGGCGAGTCCGGGTACGACGCCGACGTGGCGGCTGGGCCCGATCTTGAGGCCGGGGGTAGGGCAGAGGCCGGCCTGCCGGCCGGCGCGACGTCGGCGGAGGCCGGAGGGCCGGCGCCGGAGGCCTTCGCGCCGGCGTCCTCCGCTCTCGACGCGGCCGAGCCGTTCGTGGAGATCCACGACGAAGGCAAGACGCTGGTGGTGGTCGTCATGGGGCCGGGGGTCGGCGCCGAGACGGTCAGGGCGC
>JBAXRL010000629.1:0-2537 GCA_037131205.1 Actinomycetes bacterium
GCCGGTGACTGTTG
The DNA here is from genome assembly GCA_037131205.1 of Actinomycetes bacterium. Lineage (GTDB taxonomy): Bacteria > Actinomycetota > Thermoleophilia > UBA2241 > UBA2241 > CAIXSE01. The sequence goes on from JBAXRL010000629.1 coordinate 15, forward strand.
TTCGAGATCACCGACGTGTGGCAGATCGCTTCGTTCCCAAGGGACCCGTTCATGGCGTCCCGGAGCGTATCCGGGGCTTCCGTGCCGAACAAGGATGACGATCGCCCTGCGAGGGTGACGCTCCCGCGTGGAGCGAAGCCCAGGCCACCTACCCCAGCTCACCAGCGTGCACCTCAGATCGCCGGTGCCCTGCCGCCTGCCAGACCCGGTCCATCGTGGCTTGGACGATGCTCACGGCGTCCTCAGGCACTCTGTCCACAGAGGTCTCCGCCTGGTGGCGGATGAGCTCGGGAGCCCGAATCGTGCTGCCGGCGAAGGCGTCCGAGATGTGCTGGTCGCTCAGCCCCTGATACTCCGTTCTGACCTGCAGGAAGGAGTGGTAGCTCGTGAGCCCGTAGAGTCCGCCGGCGAGGTCCAGGGCGCCCGAGCATCGCCAGACACTCGAGCGGCGGCGAGATGGCGTGACCGGGATAGCCGCCCACGTCCTTGACCGCGTGGTGGTACTCGAACACTCCGGATCGGTGAAGCCGAAGCAGGAACTGGTAGCCGCCACCGCCGCCCGAGCGCCTCCCACTCGAGACCCTGGTAGGTGGGGCGCGCGTTGAGGAACCGCCCGGGCATCTCGGTGCGCACCCTCGGCACCGCAGTATGCAGCACCGACACCGCGAGCTCTGTCGGGTTGAAGATGTCGACCGGACCGAACAGGGGCACGAGGAGCAGCGTGAACCACGGTGGTGTGTCGCCTATGACGCCCGCGCCAATCATCCGCGCGGGCTTCGACTCGTCGACGAGGCGGTCGACGACGTCGCCGCGCGCCTCCATGCGGGCATGGCGCTCGCGGACTTCGCGCTCGCCCATCGGCAGCGACTTGGAGTCGACGCGGCGGTAGTGCCGCGAGAGACTCCTCGACCTCCACCACGAGGCAGTAGCCACCGCCCTCGATGGGAATGGGAACGGCATCGAATGCAACGGCCGGGAGGCAGCGACCCGCCAGTGTGCTGATCAGCAGGTCGCGATGCTCGGGACCAGAGAAGCCGAGCGACAGATGGAGAGGTCAGCCCTGCGCCCGCTTGAGAAGCACGTCTCGCGCGAGCTCGCGCACTGCGGCCGAGTTCTCGGCGGCCACGTCGGCATCGAGCCCTTGGCGGACGATCTCGACGGTCTCACCCGGGCTGAGCCGCTCGACAAGCTCGCTGGCAACCACGTACTCACCAACTCGAGACGGAGAGCTGGTGTCGCCGAGCCAGCCTTCACCTTGCAGGTGAGCGCCTTCAGCTCGCACGGCCTCAGCTTCGCTCCATCTTGTCGAAGTCGCGTAGCCACGGCGTCGCATGGACGGCAAGGTGCTAACCGGCATCGTTTGGCGCACCAGACGGAGATGGAGTAATCGCTTCCGCTCCCGCTCTCCCTGGCGCGTGCGCGGGCCGCAACACTCGCGCGCGCCGTTGCGGTCGCAGACGCCTACGGCGTGTCACGGGGTTCCCGAAGACGGAAGAGGTCACGGGGTCGGGTCGTAGGCTACGTTGGGGTGAACTTTCAGGACTTCCCAGATGAAGTCGGCGACGGTCTGAAAGTGGAGAGATGGGTCGGCGTCCTGAACGCGGTCTTCAAAGGCTCTGTACCTGAGGCCGTCAGGGTGCTCGGCGAGGATGGCGAGCCCCCGAGCGATGATCTTCCGTCCCCTGGCTTCCCACGCTCCATCGTCGTGCTCTGTAACCTCATCGAAGGTGTGCGCCCCGGCGTCGCGCGCAGCGACCAGGCGCAGCTGCAGTTCGAAGACCAGCCGGTCGAGGACAGTACCTGCGCGGACAAGGGCGACCTGCGCAGTCGCATCAGCCTCCCCAAATTGCTCGGACCGGCGGTACAGGTCGGCAAGCAACGCTTCGTCGCCGCTGAAGATACGATCGAAGAGCCTGCCGTCCAGCTGATGTATCCGCCGCACAGCCGCGGCCGTTTGCTTGCGACAATCGGCCGCCGCGGCCGCGTCACGCGCGTCGTCGCAGGCCCACGCGGCTTTCAGACGATTCGCCACAGCGATACGCGAGGCCACTAGCCCCTCCTGCGCTTCAGCGACTAGCGCACAGCAGAGGAACGACTGCGCGAGGTACGGCATGTGTGAGTCGGCGAGCTGCTGCCGGTAGGCCTGCGCGTTCACGACCTCGGCGGCCCCCGCAATCACTTGACCGATATTGGGCGCACAGTACCCACACTCTGGACATCTGTGGATCGACCATTCGATCGTAGAACGCTCCATCTCGGGTGGCCGTCCGTCGAGGTCGGGAGCCCCATAGGAGTTGGTCGACAGCAGGTGCGTGTGTTCACTCACCACGCCGCACACGGCGCAGGTGTCCTCGCTCTCATATGGCAACGTCATAGCTCCGCCTTCGTCTCCCACCCTTGGAACTGTGCCGAGTCAAGCCCGCGACTGCCTGCTCCGTGCAGCGCACAGCCAAAGCGCCGTGCTCAGTGAGGAGCTGGTGCTGACTCTCAACCGGCCCTCAGTAGTACCACCTTCTCGCCTGT
>JBAXRL010000630.1:0-2536 GCA_037131205.1 Actinomycetes bacterium
GTTCCGCTTGAAGAACCTACGCATTACGTCATTCGCGGGTGACTGAAAACACTCCACGATCGAATCGGGGACGGCCGGACGGTCGAAGCGCCGGGCAAGCCATCTTGCGAAGGCGCGCTCGTCGGCCACCCGTCCAAGCGGCGTCAACTCGGCGAGCGCAGCCTTCTCCAGGAGAACTCGGCGAGCAGCTTCGGCGACCAGTTCAGGCTGCTCTTGGACGACGAGCTCCCGCCAGTTGTTCGACCTGATGCGATACCCCTCGGCAGCGCGACATTGGAGAGCTTCGACGAGCGTCTCCTTCTTGGCCACCAAATCACAATCCTGGGTGACCAAGACGAAGTAGCACGCCGAGTGAGACGCCGCCTCGACCATGCGCAGAGAGCCATCGCGAACTGCGAAATACGTTGGACCCATCGTGGACGCCAAGAACAGGGCGCCCTGTCGCCACCCGAGCTCATAGAGAGCTCGGCCAAGCCCAGCGGCTGAGGCTGGAGTCCCTTCCACGTCACCCAAGGTCGTCCGACGGCTCCAGGGGTTCCGGAACCTGCCGGCGCTCTTCGTTCACGCGGTTCTCCTCCGGAATGGCGTCCCGGATCCAGAGCGGCGGTCGAATGCGTGACGATGGCGATGACGCGGCAAGCAGCCTGGCCCGATCGAAATCACCCCTCTTGAGGTACTCTGCAGGAGTTGTCGACGAGGCTCCGCGGGGCGTGTGGAGCCAACCTGACAACCCTGCTCGAGTGGTGAAGCGCGCAGCGGCCCTCTCGAGAATGTCTCGAGTCACGAGTACGCGCCTCATGTTGGCCGTCGTGATGTGCTCACCGCTTCTCCAAAGATGAAGCGTCTGGCGAGTGACACCCAGAAGAGCGGCAAGGTCGGCCTGGGAAAGCCCAGTGCTGACTCCCATCCAACGAATGGCCTCAAGATGAGGCGGTGTGATCGCGTCGCTGGTCACCTTCGCCTGTTGACGATCGCGCACGATTGCGTCGAGCTCTCTCATCCCCTCTGCCGCTGAAGCCCCGAGAAGCGAGGACTCCGTCGACGCCACAAAACTGGAGAACAGGCGCCGCAAGCCAGTCCCGGCCGAGGTACTTCTGGCAGCGGTCAAGAAGAGCTCCGTGATTGCCGGCGGAAGGGTCTGAGAGCTCGCTGCGCTCGTACCGGCGCCGCTAGCATCGGTCGTGCTGGTTGCCACTGCCGAGGTCGAAGGGAAGTCGTCAGTCGAAAACAGTAGTCTCGTCGGCCTCGGCAAGAGCCACCTCCTTCAACGAAGCAACGTACCTTTGGGTTACGGCCCAGCGAAACAGGCGGTGCACGCCGGTGTTGTAGTCCCGAAGCAACTCGCACACGGACTCGACATCGGGAGGAGGGTCGGGCGAGGCTGAACGGTCCGTATAGGCATCAAAGTCCAGAAGATAGAACGGACCAGTCTCCGCGGAGGCCTTGGCCGACAAGACGGTCGATCCAATGGGGAACAGGCCATGACGCACGGTGATTCCGTGACCGCCCTCGAAGCGCAGAATAATCTCCTGGACTGCCTGGGCCACCGAATCGAAGTCCGGCAACCGCAGCGGGCCGAGCAACTCGGGCCGGATAGCTTGCCGGTAGTCCACGCTCTCGCCGAGCCTGATCTCATTGATGTATCGCAGGCCTACGCGCTGAGGGTCGAGCTCTCCGAACCCGTCCACGAAGGCGTCCAGAACGCGCTTCATTCGAGTGATGAGCTCATCGATGTTCGGATACGCCCTCGTTTCCAGGCCCACGAAATCATTTGCGATGGTGACGCTCCAGTCGCCTTCTGGACTGCCGAATGTCCATTGCCCGGTCGGCTCACCCATGGCCGGCTGCCCCGACACGCCGGGTCCGAAGACGACCTGAGTCCCCTGCGTCGCGATGGGGTAGTCGGAGCGGAGTGCATTCTGGAACGGCGCGAGGCGATTGGGCGAAACGAGCCCCAGCAGGAGCGGGAACCGCACCTGGCAGACTGCTAGAACCAGTGGTGGGTTCTCAAGAACTGCGACAGGGATGTCCGGGAACGGAACCTGATCCAGGAAACCAGTACTCATTGAACCCCCACGAACCAGCGGTCGCCGTATGACATCACTTTACATCTTTCTTGACAGAATGCCGGCATTCCGCAGCGTTTACTCGAGTCTCGATGCGTCGCTGCAGGTCCAGCATCTACTTGCACCAATCAGCATAACGTCGCTTGAGGGTGCCGTCGGCGGCCCGAGGATGATGCGGCTGCGGAAGGCCAGCCGCTGCTCGGTCTTTTCGCCGCGGACGTTCTTCTCCAGGGCGCTTCTCTCCTCGGCGCTGAGAAGAATCGCTGTGGAGGCGTAGGCCATGCGTCCTCCTTGCGGGGGTGAAGAGCTTGCCCGGCAAGGATAGCAATTTAGGCTTACTTCTGCAAGTAGATACTAGTCGACAGCGCCGACAGCAGACTTGAATCAGCAGAAGCAGCTCAAGAACCGATGAGCTGGCGTCCAGAGGCGAGTTGCTCGGCGTCCACCGGCTTGTCACAGGTCTGTATGAC
>JBAXRL010000631.1:0-2536 GCA_037131205.1 Actinomycetes bacterium
TGCAGCACGCCCTCAACGCCGCCTTCGCCGAGGCCATCGCCCGCGCCCAGGCGAAAGGGCTCATCGATCCCGATCACGACCCGCTGGCCCTGGCCGTGTTCATCCAGGCGTACACGCTGGGACGCGTGCTCGGCGACCTCGACACCGAGCCGGTGGACCCCGCCGCGTGGAACGCCCTTGTCGGGGCCGTGCTCGACGCGGTCTTGCGGCCGCGACGCTGAGCCGCGTCGGTCCACACGGGCGGGGCGGCAGGCCCAGGCTGCCGGCGTGCGAGAAAGCCAGGCGCCGGACGTGATGGCGCGCCTTACTCACTGCCCTGGGTTTCCAGCATGAACCTTGACAGATAGCGGTGTCTGTATAGGGTCGTGCAGAAAACGGAGGTGGGGGCAATGGCGCGTTCAGCGACGCCGATCGACATCAGCGACTTCGAACTGCCTGTGGCGTTTACGGCGAAGCAGGCCGCTACGGCCGGCTTGACCCGGGCGCTTCGAGCTCGTTTGGTCGAGGACGGCACGCTCACCCGTTTCGCGAAGGGTCTGTACCGGCGCACGAGCGCCGCGCCGGTCGACCTCGATCTGCTCGAGGTTGCGTTGCGCTCTCCGCGAGCGACGATCTGTCTGGCGAGCGCCCTGGCCCGGCACGGGCTCACCGACGAGATCCCTTCAGCCATCGACCTGGCCCTGCCGCGCGGCTTCTGGCGCCCGACGGCGCCGGCGGTCGCGCGCTGGCACAGCTTCGCGCCCGATACCTTCGATATCGGGCGCGACCTGCTGCCCGTGGACAACGGCCTCTGCGTCGGCCTCTACGGCCCCGAGCGGAGCATCATCGACGCCTTCCACACCCGCGGGACCAGCGGCGCCGACCTCGCGGTCGAAGCGCTTCGAAGGTGGCTGCGGCGGGGGGGCTCCCAACCCGTCCAACTGCTGGCCATGGCGGCCCGGTGGCCGCGGGCGCGGGCTCCATTGCAGAGCGCTCTGGAGGTCCTCCTGTGACCCGGCCGACCCGCGCAGATACGGCCGGGCGGGCGTATCTGGATCTTCAGAACAAGGCGCGCCGGGAGAGGCGACCGACTCAGGAACTGCTGGAACTGTACGTCCTCGAAGGCTTCCTTGCGCGGCTGGCGGCCGGTGGCGACCGCGACACGCTCGTGTTGAAGGGAGGCGTGCTGCTCGCCGCGTTCGGCGCCCGCCGTCCCACTCGGGACGTGGACTTCCTGGCTCGGGACCTGGAGAACGAGCTCGACGTCGTTCTGGCACTCGCCCTGAGGATCGCTGCGACCCCGAGGGACGACGGGCTGGCGTTCGACGCCGGCGGCGCCCAGGCGGAGGTGATCCGCGACGACGACGCGTACTCAGGCGTGCGCGTGAACATGCGCTGCAGGCTCGCGCAGGCAGAGCTCGCGTTGCACATCGACGTGAACGTCGGTGACCCCGTTTGGCCGCCCCCAGGTTTTGTCGAGATCCCTGGGCTCCTCTCAGGGTTCGTCCGATTGCTCGGCTGCCCCATCGCCGCTGTTCACGCGGAGAAGATCGTCACAGCGCTGCAACGTGGCACGGCCAACACGCGCTGGCGGGACTTCGCCGACATCTACCTCCTGCGTGCCCAGCGGGACGTGGACGGAGACGACCTGATCAAGGCGCTTGAGACAGTCGCGGCACATCGCGCAGCCGTTCTGGCCCCGTTGAGCGAGGCGCTCAGGGGGTACGCCGAGATCGCTCAGGTCCGATGGGCGGCATGGGCGCGGCGGCAGCGACTCGACGACCGCCTGCCCAACCAGTTCGCCGACCTGCTCGACGACGTTTGCGCCTTCAGCGATCCGGCGATCAGGCACCAGGCGAGCGGCAGGCGTTGGGACCATCTCGGCTTGTCCTGGTCAGCGATCCGGAGCGGATCCTGAGCCCATGAGTGCGACCCCCCGGAGTCGCACGACCTCGTGATGCGGTCAGCGCTCGCCAGCGATGCAACGCGAAGCCTCTTCGCGCTTCTTCGCCGGCAGACTCGAGGCCGTGCAGCACGCCCTCAACGCCGCGTTTGCCGAGGCCATCGCCCGCGCCCAGGCGAAGGGGCTCATCACCCCTGATCACGACCCGCTGGCCCTGGCCGTGTTCATCCAGGCGTACACGCTGGGACGCGTGCTCGGCGACCTCGACACCGAGCCGGTGGACCCCGCCGCGTGGAACGCCCTCATCGGGGATGTGCTCGACGCGCTCGTGCGGCCGCGGCGCTGAGCCGCGTCGGTCCACACGGGCGGGGCGGCCGCGCCATGGGCGGATGTTTCATTCCCTCGACCGGGGTGCGATAAGCTATGGTGCAAACATACCAGCAGCCCGGTTGGTACGCCGGCTGTGAGAGAAGCGGTCGTGTCCAGCGACGGAAGGCGGCGCCATGAGCAAGGAAGCGGCACAAGCGTTCATCGAGAAGATGAAGAGCGACCATGCGTTCCGCGCCAGAGTGCTGGCGGAGGAGGGCGTGGAGGCGCGCATGGCGCTGATCGGCGCCGAGGGCTTCGACTGCAGCGCCGAGGAGATCGGCGCCG
>JBAXRL010000632.1:0-2529 GCA_037131205.1 Actinomycetes bacterium
TCGCCGAAGCGCTCGCGGAAGCGGCGCAGCGCCTCATCCTTGCTGATGTACTTGTAGCGCTTGACGTCGTTCATGCCCTGGATCTTGCGCTCCAGCGCCTGCGTCTGCGCGGGGGTGGCTTCGTCCTTGATGAAGACCTCGATCATGACGCGGTTCTTGAGGTTCGTGGCGCCCTGGTTGAGGTTGTCGCGGGTCACCAGCACGGCGCCGAGGATGGCCGTGGAGATGAACACCGTGATCACGGCCGCCATGGCCATGACCCAGTTGCGGCGCATGGAGCCGAACGCTTCGGAGATGAAGAAGCTAAAGCGCATCGCTCACCTCTTCGCTGACCTGGTCGTAGCTGCCGCGGCGCTCGTCGCGCACGAGGCGTCCGGCCTCGAGCTGCAGGACGCGCCGGCGCATACGGTTGACCATGTCGCGGTCGTGGGTGGCGATCACCACGGTGGTGCCGGTGCGGTTGATGCGCACGAGGAGCTGCATGATGCCCACAGCGGTCTCGGGGTCGATGTTGCCCGTGGGCTCGTCGGCGAGGAGCAGCGGCGGGTGGTTGACGAAGGCGCGCGCCACGCTGACGCGCTGCTGCTCGCCGCCGGAGATCTCGTGAGGGTAGCTGTCGGTCTTTTCGGCGAGGCCTACCAGGCTGAGGATCTCGGGAACCTTGCGGCGGATGGAACGCCGCGGCTCGCCGACGACCTCGAGGGCGTAGGCGACATTGTCGTGGACGGTCTTGTTGGGGAGCAGCTTGAAGTCCTGGAACACGCAGCCGATGTTGCGCCGCAGAAGCGGCACCTTGCTCTTGCGCAGGGTGCCGAGGTTGCGGCCCGCCACGAGGATGCGCCCCGAGTCGGGCACGAGCTCCTTGAGGACCAGCCTGATGAGCGTCGACTTGCCCGAACCGGAAGGACCCACCAGGAAGACGAACTCGCCCTTGCCGATGTGGCAGGTGAAGTCCTGGAGGCCGACCACGTCGGGGTCGTAGACCTTGATGACGTCTTCGAAGACGATCATGGGATGAGCTCTCCCTTGTCAGCCGTCTGAAGCAAAGCCCTGATTATGAGGGGCCGGGCGGGCCGGCTCAACCCGACCCACCTCTTCGCCGTCCGCCTCGACAGCGCCTTGTGGACAGCAGGGCGGGCCGACGGCGGCGGCGCCCGCGTGCGTCGCACGAAGAGCCGCCGCACACCGGGAGGGAACTGCTGACGAGGCGGGTGTGGTGACGTGGCGGCGACCCGCGACGGTGTTCGCCGCCGGCCCGGGGCTTCCTGCACGGCGCGCGGCGCGCGGGCTGCCGGCCGCGCCGGCCACGACAAAAAAGTGACGGCCCGCGAGCGGGCCGTCACGGCAAAGCGGGCCGACCGAGGTAAGCAAGGCCTGGCGAGCCAGTGCTAAGAGGGGAGGTCGGCCCCTCATGACAGTAGCAGATAGCCCGCGGCGCTCATCTGGAACAAACGTCTACCACGAGGACCAGGCGCCGCAGCCGGCGGCGGGCGCGGGGCCAACGGCCCCGCCGCCGGCGCGCGACGGACGCGGCCGGGCGGCGGGCAGCGGGAAAAGGCCCGCGGCAACTGATACCGTCACAGCGGCATGTCCCATCGCGAAAGGCTGGCCCGGTATGTACGTCGCGATCCTCGTGGTCGCCGCCCTGGTGATCGTCATCGGCGGCGGCTACCTCATCGTGTTTCGCTTGATGAAGGGCAGCCAGACGGTCATCCCCGACGTCTCGGAAGAGCGCGCGGCCAGGACCGACCGCGTGGTCGCCGTGGACGACCAGGGGCGGCCCGTGACAGAGGCGGAGGACGGCCCGCCCGAGCCGCCCCGCGACGCGGCCGGCTTCGAGAAGGTGCTCGGCGAGAGCCTCGACGACCTGCACCCCGGGGGCGAGGAGTGACGGGGGGCGAGGAGTGACGGGCGCCGCGGCGCGGCACTCCACCGGCGGCGCGGCGGCTGGGACTAGATGAAGCTGGCGAAGAGCACCGTGGACGCCAGCAGGAGCACGCCCAGGAAGCCCACCGCCACCCAGCGCCAGACGCGGAGAGGGGCGAGCACCGCGGCCGCGCCGATGAACAGCGGGAAGACGACGATGATGAAGCGCGGCATGGTATACAGGGGCCGCGCCGCCGTCGAGTACAGCAGCGGGAAGAGCAGGGCGGCCAGAGCGTACAGCGTGTAGGCCGCCGGCAGCTTGCGCCAGCAGGCGACGAGCATCGCCACGGCCGCGACGAAGCTGGAGAACTCGAGCAGGTTGGCGACCACGGTACTGTCCAGGCCGCCGGACGGCAGGCGCATGTCGAGGATCGGGCCGATGCCGTGCGCGGCCAGCCAGCGCACCCCGTTCACGGCGGCCACGGCGCCTCGCCAGATCGCCGAGGTAGGGAGCGTGAGCTCGCGACCCCAGTACGCCTGCATGCTGCTGAACAGCAGCGGGTCGCCGAACGCCCACCACAGGTAGGCCATGTACAGCCCGAGGCCGGCGGGCACGAGGAGCAGCCACGCGAGGGACGCGGCAGACGGGCGGCTCCCGAGCGG
>JBAXRL010000633.1:0-2527 GCA_037131205.1 Actinomycetes bacterium
TCGGGCGGGCAGCCGTTGCTGATGTTGCTGAGGCCGACCACCGTGGTCGGCGGCGGGTCGGCCATCATCTTGAACATGCGGATCGCCTCGACCGACTCGCGGACGACGTCCTGGTTGCAGGTCACGGTGAGCACCAGCGGGTCGAGGAAGACGTCGGCGATGGGCACGCCGGCGGCCGCGGCCGCCGGCAGCAGCGCCTCCATGGCGATGCCGGCGCGGCCGTCGGCCGTGGTGGGGATGCCATCGACGCCCATCGTCAGGGCGATCACGCGGGCGCCGTACTTCGCCGCCAGGCGCATCACGCTGTCGAGGCGGGCGGGGTCGGCGGAGGCCGAGTTGAGCATGGCCTGGCGCTTGCACACCTTGAGCCCGGCCTCCATCGCCGCCAGGTTGGTGGTGTCGAGCGAAAGCGGTGTGTCGGTGACCTCCTGCACCGCCTCGACGATCCACGGCATCACCTCGTGACCGAGCTTCTTCTGCGGGCCGATGTTGAGGTCGAGGACGCCGGCGCCGGCCTCGACCTGCGCCAGAGCCATGGCCTGGATGGCCTGCGCGTCGCGGGCCTCGATGGCCGCCTTCACCGGCGGCGCGATGATGTGGATGTTCTCACCGATGATGAGCACCGGTGGCCTCCTTCCCCTCGGTCTGGTCCAGCACCGTGTCGACGACGGGAGCCATGGCGACGCTGAGGCGGCTGTCGTCGGGAAGCTGGAGGATAGGCCGGCCGGCGGCGTCGAACGCCGCGACCAGCGGGTCGTCGGGCAGCACGGCCAGGAGGTCCAGGCCGTGCTCCGCGATAGCCTCGCGGATCTCCGGCGTGAGGCCCCCGGCGGCGCGGTTGACGATCAGGTAGTGCTTGCCCACCTTGGTGTTGAGCTCCGTCAGAAGGTCGGCGATGCGCCCCGCCGTGGTGATGCCCCGCACCGTGGCGTCGCTGACGATGAGCAGCACGTCCACGTCCCGGGTGGTGCGTCGCGAGAGGTGCTCGAGGCCCGCCTCGTTGTCGATGACCACCCACGGGTAGCTGTCGGCGATGGTGTCGATGATGGCGCGCAGCATGTTGTTGGCGGCGCAGTAGCAGCCGGGCCCCTCGGGGCGGCCCATGGCCAGCAGATCGACGCCGACGCCCTCGACGACGCTCGAGTTGATCTCGTAGTCGAGCAGGTCGCGCTTGGCGATGCCCGCCTCGAGCAGGTTGGCGCGCGCCTTCTCGCTGGTCTCCTCGCGGACGTCGCCGACGGTCTTCTCGAGGGGCAGGTCGAGCACCGTGTTGAGGTTGCTGGCCGGGTCGGCGTCGATGGCCAGGATGGGGCCGGCCTGATTCTCCGCCAAACGGCGGATGAGCAGCCCGGCCAGGGTCGTCTTGCCGGTGCCCCCTTTGCCGGCGATGGCGATGGTGGTGGTCATCGTGTGTGCCTCCGTATCATGTGGTCGCCGGCCGGGCGTCCGCCGCGCCGCCGCCGCGCTTCTGGAGCGCCGCCACGACGCTGGGAAAGTCGCTGAGGTCGGTGTGCGGCAGAAAGAGCGCCGACATGTACTCGTCCATGAAGGTGTTGTCGGCGCTCAGCTCGAGGTAGGTCATCCTGGCGGCCACGTCGAGGACGTCCTGGCGGATGCTCACGCACAGGAGCGCCGCGTAGGCGCCCTGAGCGCTGGTGTTGCCGAGGAACTTGAAGCGCTCCACCGGCTGGTCGGGGAGCAGGCCGATGCGGATGGCCTTCTCGATGTTGATGTACTGGCCGAAGGCGCCGCCGATGAGGATCTCCTCGACGTCGGCGAGGTCGACGCCGACACTGCGGCACAGCACCGCGAAGCCGGCGTAGATCGCCGCCTTGGCGCGGATCAAGCCGCTGATGTCCGACTCGGTGAGGGCGATGTCGCGCTCGGCGCCGCCTTCGCCGGCGCGGCACACGACGTACTCGGGCACGCCGTTGCGCACGCGTATGCGGGCCGTCGGCGCCTCGAGATCAAGGTGCCCCGACTTGTCGAGAAGGCCGCTCACGAAGAGCTCGCCGAGAAGGTCGATGAGGCCGCTGCCGCAGATGCCCACGGCCGGGGCGTCGTCGACAGTGCGAAAGGTGGGCTCCCACGTGGCGTCCGAGACGTAGACGTCCTCGATGGCGCCGGGGGAGGCGCGCATGCCGTCGCCCACGCCGCCGCCCTCGAAAGCGGGTCCGGCGGAACAGGCGCACGAGAGCAGCCAGTCCTTGTTGCCCAGCACCATCTCGCCGTTGGTGCCGATGTCGATGAAGAGCGTCAGCTTGTCGGTGGCGAACATCCCCGAGGAGATGACGCCGGCGGTGATGTCGCCGCCCACGTAGCTGCCCACCGACGGCATGATGTGGACGCGCGCCAGCACGTTGGCGCGCAGCCCGAGCTCGCCGGCCTCCAGCTTGGGGGGTGCCGAGAGCGTCGGGATGTACGGCTCGGCGCGCAGGTACTGCGGGTCGAGGCCGAGCAGCAGATGCGTCATCGTGGTGTTGCCGGCCACCGTGATCTCGTGGATCTCGTAGGGCTCGATGCGGTT
>JBAXRL010000634.1:0-2525 GCA_037131205.1 Actinomycetes bacterium
GCGGCAAGGGGCCGCCGGAGACGCCGGGGCCGCGGGAGCCGCCGCGGCGAGGTAGCACTGTGAGGGAAGACAAGGAATTCCCGCGAATCCTTATCTTCCCCCCGGCGAGCGAGCCTGCGGACGGCCGTGCGCGACCCGACAGTTAAGGAATCCTTGTCTTCCCTCGGGGAACCGAGCCTGCGAACGGCCGCAGGCGACCCGACAGTTAAGGAATCCTTATCTTCCCTTCTGGTACTACCCCGCGCCGGGTCGCCGGGGCCGCCCGCGCCGCCCGCCCGCGAGCCTGCGGAGCCGCCGGGGCGAGGGCACTACTGTGAGGGAAGATAAGGAATTCGGGCAGATCCTTATCCCCAATCCACCGAAGAACCCCGTGAGAATCACGCAGCAAAGAGAACACAAGTGCCCTCTGTGCTGGAACACCTCGATGCGGCGCGGGCGCGGACGGCGTCAGCAGATCCGCGGCAGCAGTTCCCCCACGGGCATGTCGAGCACGCGGCGCGTGCCGAACGGCGTGCGCAGGCCGGCGAGACCGGGATCGCGGCTTCTTCGATCTCGATCCCCAGGCCGGCGCGCAGTCGCTGCGCACGTCGGCGCCGAAGTGAAGCTCGCCGCGCAGCCGAGCTCGTGCGCGACGACGATCTCGCCGACGACCGCACGTCGGCGTGGAGCCACCTGGACTCGCGCCCGAATCGGCGTACGAGCTACACTCTCGCTGCGAAAAGCGGCCATCTGCCCGTCGAGGGAGAAGATGGGGATACTTCAAGACAGCTGTCAGCTGCTGTTCGCCGGAGTGTATTCTGTCTTTCTTCCACCCGCGAAGGTCACCCAGGAGCGGCAGATGGGTCTTCAGAGCCGACTGATACACCGGAAGATGGAGTTCGATCAGTCGAGACGCGAGGGCGCGCAGGTCGTCCTTCTGAGGACTCTCGGGAGCCGCTTGCAGGTTCGGGTCATCGATTCATCTGTTCCCGTTGGCCAGCTCCTGATTCTTGCCGAGCAGCCTCGGCATCCGTTGGAGGTCGTGAAGAAGGAGATGGACGAAGTCGTGGCCGCCTTTGAGGAAGACTGGGGCCGGCGTCGGCAGATCGTGGCCAGAGATGCGACGGTCAGGCTTCTCTTCGCCACTGAAGACCAGCATGCCTTTGAGTATTTGTGGGAGGAGCGCCTTCACCAGAGCGAAGGCGCGCTGCAGGCTCTTGGACGGCCCGTGCTGGGTGGTGGTCTTCGATTCGTCATGCCCCCAGGCGAAGAGGAGTTCCAGATCGAGCTCAAGGTGGAGTCGTTCTTGAGCGACAGCGCCAAGCTTCTTCTGGATACTCAGTGTCAGTGGCCCGAGCCGGAGATGCAGGACATTCGGATGCACCCGGCCGAGATGGTCCAGCAGGTGTATGACTACGCCAGGGGACCGGCTCTGAAGTTCGCCCTTGGCGACGCGGAGAGGAACGAGAGATGACCACAGCGGCGGAATCGACGACGGCGCCGACTCCGGAGCCGCCCAGTCTCTATGTGAGCTCCGGGCACAAGGCGGGATACGAGACCTACACCTGGGGACAACCTCCGGCCGCCCATTACGTGCTGACGGTGAAGGATCACTCGGTCCTGGGCGCCGACAGAGGGCTCTCTGTTTCGTGTGGCGCGGGCTACGCGCAGCCCTCTGATCTCGAGCTGGAGGAAGAGCTGAGAGAGTGGCAGGCGGCCCGAGATGAGGTCTTTCTGACGCTCGAATCCGGCGTTTGACAGATGAAGCGCGGCGACGTCGTTCTCGTACGCCTGCCGCGGGTAGACCCGGCCTCGCCGACTCACCTGCGGCGTGGGCTCCGACCGGCGGCGATCGTCCAGTCCGATGCTCCGGCAAACCCTGCCGCTGTGGTTCAAGTCGTCCCCGCGACGTCCAACCAGCGGACCATGAGATACTCGTGTTCCCTCCTGGTTCAGCCTGACAGTATGAACGGCCTGAACCTCCCTTCGGTTCTCATGGCGACGCGGCTGGGCGCGGTTGACGCCGCCAGAATCGAGTCCAGGCTGGGAACGCTCAGCGCGGCGGATCTGCAGGCTCTGGAGCGCGGCATCGAGATGCTGCCCGGCCTGCGGCAGCAGACTGCTCTCGCAGGCGATCGCGGCCTTGTCGAGCGAGCGGGTCAGGGATTCGACCTCCATGACCATCCCCTTCCGTCCGGTTGCGCGTTCAGCCTCCGGATCGACGAGGGGCGAGAAGGCGGACACGGCGCGCCGGGGACGCCGGAGCCGCGGACTTCGCGCGCCGCGCGTGGGCTTCGCGCGCCGGGGCCGCCGGGGACGCCGGAGCCGCCGCGGCGGGGTACTACTGTGAGGGAAGATAAGGAATTCCGCTGAATCCTTATCTTCCCTCCGCCGCGCGAGCCTGCGAACGGCCGTACGCGCCGCGACAGTTAAGCCATCCTTATCTTCCCTTTTGGTACTACCCCGCGCCGGGGCCGCCGGGTCGCCGCGGCCGTCCGCGCGGCCACCGGGAGCGCCCGCCGGGAGCGCTGCCGGCTGTGCGCCCG
>JBAXRL010000635.1:0-2523 GCA_037131205.1 Actinomycetes bacterium
CGCCGGCCGTCTGCTCGCCGTCGCGCAGCGTGGTGTCGTCGATGCGCACCGCCGGTTCGGCCGGCCTGGCGCCGGCGATGACGAAACTGGAGAGGTCGCTGGTCATTGGTACCTACCTGTCGATGCGGATGCAGCCGCAGGCCCCAGACCCGGGGGCGCCGCTACCGTGGGACGTGCCTGCGGTGTGAGAGAGGGACGACTCGCGCGATGCTGGACGGCAGCACGCGGCTGCAAGACGACTGCATTGTTCCACACCCGGTCCCGGGCAGGCAAGAAAGCAGCCGGCGACGTGCCCATCCACGAGCTGCTGATGGCGCCCGCCGCCGCCGCCGCCAGCTCGGTCGCTTGCCGGGTCAGCGCGTGGCGTTGCCGCCACAGCTCCACGAAGACCGACACCTTGGCGCGCGGCACGACGGGGTTGGCCGGGCTCAGCAGGTAGTCCACCGCTCCCGCGGACCTCCACCACGAGGAGCCGACGGGTGGCACGCGTCGAGAACGCCCGAAGGGCGCTGAACGCGTCCACGAGCTCGGCCCTCGTCACCGGCTTGGTCGTGAAGCCGAAGGCGCGCCCATGGAGGACACGGCTGGCGTCGTCGTCGACGGTGACGATGTGCACCGGGATGTGCCGCATCTCGGGGTCGTTCTTCAGGGCGTCCAACACCCGCCACCCGCTCAGATTGGGAAGGCTGATGTCGAGCGTGAAGGCCGACGGCCGGTGGCGGCGCGCCAACGCCAGCGCCGGCGCGCCGCGGTCGGTCACTACGACCTTGACGCCCATGTCGTGAGCCAGCTCCTGCAGCACGCCGGCGAAGGCCGGGTCGTCCTCGACGACGAGCAGGACGGGGTCGGAGGGCTCGATCCGGTCACGGTCGTCGGAGACCTCCGTCGATGCCTCATTCACCTCCTCAGCGTCCTCAGCCGCGGCGGCGGCGGCCTTCCGTTCCCGCGCGCGCTTCGCGGGCGCGGTCGCCGATCCAGCCGCCGATCCGGGCGCGAGCTTGGGCGCCGGTCCCGCCGGCTTGGGCGCCGGTCCCGCCGGCAGCGGCGCTCCGGCCGGCGGTACGGGCGCGCCGGGGGCGCTCGCGGGCCAGGCGCTGGGACCGCTTTGTTCAAGCGGCAGATACAGGGTGAAGGTGCTCCCCACACCCTCTTCGCTCGCCAGCGTGATCTCTCCGCCCAGCAACTGCGCGATCTCCCGGCTGATGGAGAGCCCGAGCCCGGTGCCGCCGTACTTGCGGCTCGTGCTGCCGTCGGCTTGCTGGAAAGCCTCGAAGATGATGCGCTTGCGATCGTCCGGGATCCCCATCCCGGTGTCCGTCACGGTGAACGCGACGACCGCGGCGGCGTTCGAGAGCGCCACGTTCTCCGGATCCCAGCCAGACTCGACGGCCGAGAGCGCCAGGGAGACCCGGCCCTTATCGGTGAACTTGAACGCGTTGCTGAGCAGGTTCTTCAGCACCTGCTGGAGCCGCTGCGCGTCGGTGAGGATGCTCTCCGGCAGCCCCTCGGCCACGTTGACCGAGAAGTCGATCTTCTTGTCCTTCGCCATGTGCCCGAACGTCTGCTCGAGGGCGTCGACCACGTCGGCCAGGGCGACCTCGCTGATGCTGGCCTCGACTGTGCCGGACTCGATGTTCGAGAGGTCGAGGATGTCGTTGATGAGGGTCAGAAGGTCGTCTCCCGGCGACATGATGGTCTGGGCGTATTTGAGCTGCTTCGACAGGATCAACAGGCTGTTGAGCGGCGTGCGCAGCTCGTGCGACATGTTGGCGAGGAACTCCGACTTGTATTTCGAGGTGAGCGCCGGCTGCTCGGCCTTCTCCTGCAGAGTCGCGCGCGAACTGGCTCAACCTGCAGGCGGCTCACGACCTTGCGCAGCCGGCCGGCGCAGCCGGCCGGCGCAGCCGGCCGGGCCCCTGGAGGCCGCGAGCTGAGATCGGGGATGGTTGCGATGATGTCGGCGTGCTCCATGCCGTCAGCAACACGGAGAAGGCCGCGGCCGCGGCCTTGGCAGACGAGCACGGAGTCCTGACGAACGCCCCCATGAGGTGTGGCGCACGGCCGTCGCCGAGCGCAAGGCGAAGTCGGCACGGCTGAACGCACCAGACGCGCTGCATGTGCCCTGTTCCGTCCTCGCGCGTCAGGGCGCCGG
The DNA here is from genome assembly GCA_037131205.1 of Actinomycetes bacterium. Taxonomy (GTDB): domain Bacteria; phylum Actinomycetota; class Thermoleophilia; order UBA2241; family UBA2241; genus CAIXSE01. Next base: position 2,153 of record JBAXRL010000635.1, read on the forward strand.
CGCGAGCAGCCGCTGCGCCTCCGCGGCCGTGCGCACCTCGCAGGCGCCGGACATGGCGACCGCCAGGGCGCGGTCTCCGGTGATCAGCACGCAGGCGGGAAGCGCGAGTGCGAGTCGCGCGACGTGCTCGTCGCCGGGCTCCACCCCGTCGGGCACGGCGACGGGCGCAGGATCCGCAGTGCTCGTCCCCGGCGCCCACCCGATGTCCACCTCGACGGCCTCCAGCGCGAGCCGCTGCAGGATCTCGTCCACCTCGGCTTCGCCAAGACGATGCAGTGCCACGATGCCGGGTCTCAGCAGCACACCGCGGTACTCGGCGAGCAGTTCGACGGAGAGCGCGAAGCCGAGCTCGGCGGCCAGCATCGCGTTCA
>JBAXRL010000636.1:0-2515 GCA_037131205.1 Actinomycetes bacterium
CGCAACGGCGGCTGGTGTCACACCACCTTCCCCGGCTCGCGCGAGCGCGCCGCCAAGGTACACGGCCGGCAGGCCGTCATCGACCAGCAGCGCGCGCTGCACGCGACCGTGCCGGAGATCGCGCGCGTGGTGGCCGCGGAGGCGATCGACGCGCGCTTTCACATCGGCGGACAGATCGACCTCGCCAACAGCCCTGTGCAGCTACTGCGCGCCCGGGAAGCCCTCGAGTACGAACGCTCATGGGGCTTCGGCGAGGACGACTACGTCCTGCTCGGCGCCGCCGAGATGCGCGCCCGCCTCAAGGTGGCCGGGTGCCTCGGCGGCGGCTACACGCCGCACGGCGCCGCCGTCGACCCGGCCCGCCTGGCGCGCGGCCTCGCGGAGGCCGTGGAGCGGCTGGGGACGCCCATCTACGAGCGCACCCCAGTCACCGCCATTGCGCCGCGCCGCGCCGAGACGCCGTACGGCGCGGTCACCGCCGAGGTCGTCGTGCGCGCCACCGAGGCCTTCACTCCGCTGCTGCCCGGCTACGAGCGGTACGTCGTGCCGATCTACTCGCTGATGATCGGCACCGAGCCGCTCCCCGATTCCTTCTGGGACGAGGTCGGCTGGTCGGGCCACGAGGTCTTCGGCGACTTTCGCCACCTCATCTTCTACGCCATGCACACCGACGACGGGCGCATCGCCATCGGCGGCAGAGGGGCGCCGTACCACTACGGTTCGCGTCTCAGCGAGGCCTTCGAGCGCGTGCCCGCGGTGCAGGACCACCTGCGCGACCTCCTGCGCACCCTCTTCCCGCGGATCGGCGACGTGCGCGTGACGCACACCTGGGGCGGCGCGATCGCCGCCTCTCGCGACTGGAACAGCTCGGTGGGCCTCGACAAGGAGACAGGTTCGGCGTGGGCGGGCGCCTACGTGGGCGACGGCGTGGCCACCACCAACCTCGCCGGCCGCACTTTGCGCGATCTCATCCTCGGCGAGCAGACCGCTCTCACGGTACTGCCCTGGGTGAACCACCGCTCCAGGTCGTGGGAGCGCGAGCCCTTCCGCTGGCTCGGGGTGAACGCCTCGCTCAAGGCGATGGCCGGCGCCGACGACTACGAGGCGCGCAACGGGCGTCCGGCCAGGCGCGCCTCCGTGGTCAAGAAGATCATCGGCGCCTGAACCTGCGCCCGCGCCTCAGGGCGCGTTGTAGACGCTGCCGTCGGCGAGCACCACGCCCAGCGTGTAGTCGGCGCCGGCCCCCGGGGCGTAGACGATGTCCCCGGGCTCCTTGCCGACGACCATCGGAGCCTGGGTCCAGGGGTTCCTGGGCCAGGGGTCCACGAAGCCGCCGAGCACGTCCTGCGTGGCCGTCGGCGGCGCCGCGCCGCTGGTCGCAGCGTAGGCGGCGATGCCGGTCTTCACCATCAGGATCTCGCCCTTCGCGGCCACATCCTTGGCCTGGTCGATGGCGCCGGTGGGCGTCTGGATGTCCGTGGCGCCACAGGCGGTCGCCGCAAAGGCGACCATCAGCGCGCAGACCGCCGGAAGTGCGATGCGCATGACCCGTCTCATGGAGATGCCTCCGTCCTTGCTCACAGCCGCCGCCGGCGGCCCTCGCGGCCGGCGGGTCCTCCGCCGGCCAGCCTCTGTATCGGCGCGATGGGCGCCTTCCTTCAACGATTCGTGAGACGCGCACGTTTGGGCGTTGTTCGCGGCGAGGTATCAGAAGGCAGTCAACGAGCGCCGACGAAGGCAGTGATTGATGCGCAAGCACCGATTCTCGCTGTGGGACTGGAACGGCGACGCCCTGCTCATGCTGGCGGCCGGCGTCGTCGGGGTGATCGCCGTGTTCCTCCCCTGGGCGAACGACTACACCGCGGGCTTTGTGAACTTCAGTCTCCGCCGGCCCGACGGCGTCGCCGGCGTCCTGCAGACGCAATGGGGGCCTCCGGTGCTGGGCGCGGCGCTCGTGGCGATCGCCGTGGCCGCGGCCATGCTCATCGCCGGGCCGCGCCTGCTCACCATGATCGTGAGCGTCCTCGGCGCCGTCGCCGGCGTCGTCTTCGTGCTGCAGGCCATCGGCGCCGCCGACGCGATGGTCAAGATGTACCGCCCCGGCCTTGGCCTGTACGTCACGCTGCTGACGGGCATTCTTCTTGTGCCCATCGGGGTGGCCTCGACGATGGTGGGGCAGATCCTGCGCCGCAAGAGGGCGGCTACAGACCCGCCAGGTCCCTGAACTTCTCGACCGAGTTGATGCGCAGGTCGAGCAGTTCGGCGATGCGGAACTTGGCCATCATCGCGTTGGGCTCGCCGGGGTGCAGGTTGGAGTGGTCGAGGATCCGGCCGAGGCCCTTCTCCCCGCGGATCTGCTCCATCGCATAGCTGTCGCTGAGGTCGCGGACCGTGCAGCCGAGCTTGCCGGCGACGTGCTCCTTGGCTTCTTTCAAACGCATCCCGCGGGACATCTGCATCCGTGCGACCAGGTCTCCGGCCGTGCGGATCCCGCCCATGCCCGCGGCGAGCGCGT
>JBAXRL010000637.1:0-2515 GCA_037131205.1 Actinomycetes bacterium
TCGAGCCCGGCCGACACCGAGTGCGCCTCGGCGACCTGGCCCCAGGCGTCCTGCAGCAGGTAGCTGTAGGAGCCGTGGAGCACGCCCGGCGAGCCTTTGGCGAGCGGCGCCCCATGGCGCCCGTCGAGGCCCTCGCCGGCCGCCTCGACGCCCGTGAGCCGCACGGGCACCTTGCGAAAGGCGTGGAATAGCCCCATGGCGTTGGAGCCGCCGCCGACGCAGGCGACGACCTCGTCGGGCAGGTGGCCGTAGCGCTCGCGCACCTGCGAGATCGCCTCGGCGCCGATCACCGCCTGGAAGTCGCGGACCATGGCCGGGTACGGCGCAGGACCGGCCACCGAACCGATGGCGTAAAAGGTGTGGCCGACGCTGGCGACCCAGTCGCGCAGCGCCTCGTTCATCGCGTCCTTGAGGGTGCGCGAACCGCTCTCCACGGGGACCACGGTGGCGCCCAGCAGGCGCATGCGCACCACGTTGAGCTCCTGGCGGCGCACGTCTTCGCTGCCCATGTACACGGCGCACTCAAGGTCGAGCAGCGCGCAGGCCGTGGCCGTGGCCACGCCGTGCTGGCCGGCGCCGGTCTCGGCGATCACGCGGGTCTTGCCCATACGTCTGGCGAGAAGCGCCTGACCGAGGACGTTGTTGATCTTGTGGGCGCCGGTGTGGCAGAGGTCCTCGCGCTTGAGCAGGATGGTGGCCTGGCAGCGCTCGCTGAGGCGCGCCGCGTGGTACAGCGGCGTGGGGCGGCCGGCGTAGTCGGCGAGGAGGCGCGCGAGCTCGGCCTGAAAGGCCGTGTCCGCGCGCGCCTCCTCGTAGGCCGCCGTCAGCTCGTCCAGTGCGGGGATGAGCGTCTCGGGCACGTAGCGCCCGCCGTACGGACCGAAACGGGTCTCGATGGTCACGTCACAGTACCTCCGGAGATATCGGCGCCGGCGACGACGCCGAAAAACGCGCGCATGAGTCTGGGATCCTTGACGCCGGGAGTGCGCTCGATGCCGCTCGAGACGTCGACGGCGAACGGGCGCACGAGCTTGATGGCGCCGTCGACGTTGGACGGCAGCAGGCCGCCGGCCAGCACCAGGCGCTCGCGGGGCAGCTTCGCGGCCGCGAGCGCTTTCCAGTCGAGCCGGCGGCCCGTACCGCCGTAGGCCTGCGGCGTGCGCGCGTCGAGCAGGACCAGGTCGGCCTGGTCGGCGTCCTCCGTGTCGGCGGCGGCGATGACGAGCGGCCGCAGGCCGCGGCTCAGCGCCGCCGCGCGCACGGCGGCCACGCTCGGCCCGTCGGCGCCGGCCGCGAGCTGGACGGCGGCGAAGCCGCCGGCGGCCACGGCGCCGGCGATCCACGCCGGCTCCTCGGTGGCGACCACGGCCACCGCCAGGCTGTCGCCGCACAGCGGCGTGAGCTCGGCGGCCCGCGCCACGCTCACGCGACGAGGGCTCTCGGTCAGCACGAACCCGCAGGCCCAGGCGCGGCAGCTCGCCGCGAGCTTGACGTCCTTCTCGACGGTGAGCCCGCACATCTTGATGCGCGTCATCGCCCGTCTCCGTCCGCTGGGTCGCCGCCGCGCAGCGCGGCGATCGCCGCGGCCAGGCGCCCGCGCGGAGTGCCGATGAGCGCCTCGCCGACGAGGATCGCCTGGGCGCCGGCGGCACGTACGCGGCGCGCGTCGCGCGGCGCGCCGATGCCGCTCTCGCTGACGAACAGCACGCAAGCTCCGATGAGCGCGCCGAGGTACTCGCTCACGGCGAGGTCGACCTCGAGGGTGCGCAGGTCGCGGTTGTTGACGCCCATCATCGTGGCGCCGACCGCGTAGGCGCGCTCCAGGTCGTCGGCGTCGTGCACCTCCACCAGCGCGTCGAGGCCGCAGTCGTGACACTCGTCGAGGAGCGCGCCCAGGGAGCCCGACGGCAGCGCCGCCGCGATGAGCAGCACGGCGGCGGCGCCGGCGTCGGCCGCCTCCCACACCTGATACGGGTCGATGATGAAGTCCTTGCGCAGCACCGGGAGCTCCACGGCCGCGGCGACGGCGCGCAGGTCGCCCATCGACCCGCCGAAACGGTCGGGCTCGGTGAGCACCGAGATCGCCTCGGCGCCGGCGGCCTCGTAGGCGCGCGCCTGCTCCACCGCGTCGAGGTCCGCGGCGATGTCGCCCTTGCTCGGCGAGCGCCGCTTGATCTCGGCGATCACGGCCAGGGGCGCCGGCGTGCCCGCCTCGCGGGCGGCGGCGCCCGGCGCGGCCAGCGCCGCGCGCAGGCGGCCATGGATCCCCGGCGTTTCCGGCCGCGCGAGCGGCGTGCGCTCGCGCGCGGCCTCCGTGCGCCGCGCCGCGCCCACGATCATCTCCATGAGGAAGTCGCTCACGCGACGTCCTCCCGGAGGAGCCGATTGGTCGTGCGCACGAGGGCGTCGAGCTTGGCGCGGGCGGCGCCGCCGGCGACGGCCGCCCGCGCCTTGTCGACGCCCTCGGCGATGCTCGCCGCGGCTTCGGCGATGTAGAGGGCCGCGCCGGCGTTCA
>JBAXRL010000638.1:0-2514 GCA_037131205.1 Actinomycetes bacterium
CCGCCAGGACGACGGCTTCATGGCGCTCGACCTCGGGTCCACCAACGGCATGCGCATCAACCGCCGCGACGTCAAACAGGCCGTGCTGCAGCACGGCGACCGCATCGAACTGGGCACCGCGGAGCTCGTGTTCGAGAGGCTGCCGTGATGCCGGCTCCCAGGTGAAGGCGGTCACCGTGCTTCGCGGCCGCGCGAACAGCGGGAGACGCCCATGATCGACATCGTCCTGCTTGTCCTCAAGATCGGCATCCTCGTGCTGCTCTACCTGTTCATCTGGCAGGTCGTGAGGACGGCCGTCGCCACGGTGCGCGCCCCCGCCGGCGCGGCGGCGGCTCCGGACGTCGCGCTGCCCGCGGGCGCCCGGCCCGTGGCCGTGTTTTCGCCGGCGGAGCGGGAGGCCCGCCGCGACGAACGCCTCACGGAGCGCACGATGTCCGGCGAGAAGCTCGACTTCACCGGTCACATCGATCCGCGCCTCGTCGTCGAACAGAGCCCCATCGTCCCGGCCGGCGTCGTGTTTCCTCTGAGCGGCTGGATCACCGTGGGCCGCGCCTCGTCGAGCGACATCGTGCTCGACGAGGATTTCGTCTCGAGCACGCACGCGCGCTTCGTGCCGCGCGGCTCCTTCTACTACGTGGAAGACCTCGGCAGCACCAACGGCACGTTTGTCAACGAGAAGCAGGTGAGCGGCGAGGCGCAGCTCAAGCTCGACAGCCGGGTGCGCGTCGGCGAGACCGTCTTCCGTTACGAGGAGTGATCCCCCTGTGACTCTCGTCGCTCATTACGGCGCCCTCACCGACATCGGCCTGCACCGCAAGACCAACGAAGACGCCTTCGTCATGGCCCCGCCCCTGTTCGCGGTCTGCGACGGCATGGGCGGCGCCCAGGCCGGTGAGGTCGCCAGCGAGCTCGCCGCCGAGACGCTGGCCGCCGCCGTCGCCGCCGGCCGGCCGCTTCTGGCGGCCGCCGAGCAGGCCAACGCCGCCGTTTATCAGCGCGCCCACGAAGACTCCGACCACTCGGGCATGGGCACCACGCTCACGGCCATGGTGCTCGAGGGCGACATGGGCCACTTCGTGCACATCGGCGACAGCCGCGCCTACCTGCTGCGCGGCGGCGCGCTGGAACAGCTCAGCGACGATCATTCGCTGGTCGGCGAGATGGTGCGCGAGGGGCGCCTCAGCGAGAGCGACGCGGCCTCGCACCCGCACCGCAGCATCCTCAGCCGCGCCCTCGGCACCGAGCCGCTGGCGCGCATCGACGAGTTCGTTGTCGACCTGTGCGCCGGCGACGTGCTGCTGCTGTGCAGCGACGGCCTCAGCGGAGTGGTGGCGGCCGAGGCCATCAAGGCGACGCTCGGCCGCGCCGACCCAGACGACGCGGCCGCCGCGCTCGTCGCCGAGGCCCGCAAGAACGGCGGCCCCGACAACATCACCGCCGTGGTCCTGCGCCTCGACGAGCCGTGCGCCGCCGACGAGGAGGTCACGCTCGTGGTCCTGGCCGACCAGTCCGCGACGGTGGTGCTCGCGCCTCTGGCCGCGCCCGCCGGACCGCCCGCAGCCGCCGACGAGGAGGTCACGCTCGTGGTCCCGGCCTACCAGTCCGCGACGCTGGTGCTCGCGCCGCCGACGGCGCCCGCCGGACCGCCCGCGGCCGCCGACGAGGAGGTCACGCTGGTGGTCCCGGTCGGACAGCCCGCGGGCGCTGACGCGGCGCCGACCGCCGCCGGCGAGGCCGCGGCGGAAGCGCCGGGCTCCCCGGAGGATCCCGGCGTCGCCGACGAGCCTGCCGCCGCGTCGCCTGGCCCGGAAGGCGCCGCCGACGCTCCTCCGCCGGAGCCGCCGCGCGCGCCCAGGCGCCGCCTCGGCTGCCTCGTCGTCCTGCTCACGCTGCTCGCCGTGGTCGCGGGCGCCGGCGCCCTCACGGTCAGCACCGTCTTCTACCTGGGCGTCGATGACGGCCGTCTGGCCATCTACAGCGGCCTGCCGGCGACGCTCGGCCCGCTGCAGCTGCACGCCGTCTACCGGCGCAGCTCACTCCCCTATGAGTCTCTCGGCCCGGCCGAGCGCCGCCTCATCGACGAGCAGGGCCTGCACACCAGGAGCAGCGTCATGGCGTTCGCCGAGACTCTGGGGATGTGGCCCTGAGCCGACGTAACATCGAGCTACTCTTCCTCGTGATCGCCGGCGCCGTGAGCACCATGGCCTACGTGTCCGTGTACGCGGCCCGCTTCCGCGAGATCAACCGCGTCTCCATCATCTACGGCCTCATCTTTGTGGGCATCTTCTTTCTGCTGCACCTGCTGGTGCGCTTCGCGCTCCCGCAGGCCGACCCGTTTCTGCTGCCCGTCACCGCCCTGCTGGCCGCCATCGGGCTCACCGAGATCTTCCGTATCCGCCCGGCGCTCGCGCTCACCCAGGGGCAGTGGCTGCTGGTCGGGGCCGGCCTCTTCATCCTCACGGTGCTCATCGTGCGCGATCACATGAAGCTCGATCACTACCGCTACATCATCGG
>JBAXRL010000639.1:0-2513 GCA_037131205.1 Actinomycetes bacterium
GTCGCCGCCGACAACGCCAAGGCCATCACCGCCTTCAGCCTCCTGCTCGGTGCGGGGGTCGTCGGCACCATCGATGAGGCGGCGCACACCATCGCCCTCACCGTGCCCGCCGGCACCAGCCGCGCCGCCCTGGCCGCGGTCTTTACGACGACCGGGGCGTCGGTGGCGGTCGGCGCCACTCCCCAGGTCAGCGGGTTGACGCTGAACGACTTCACCAGCCCGGTCACCTACACGGTGACGGCCGCCGATGCATCCACCCAGGCCTACGTTGTCACGGTGACCGTCGCCGCCCCCCTGTTCGCGATCGGCGATTCCTTCCAAGGCGGCAAAGTAGCCTATTTCTTCGCGCCCGGAGACACCGGGTACGTGGCGGGAGAAACGCACGGACTGATCGCTGCCCCAGCAGACCAGAATGGAGGCGCGACGATCGTCTGGAGCAACATCTTCACCTCGTGGCTGATCGGGACCGGAAGAGCGATCGGGACTGGCGCGGCAAACACCAAAGCGATCGTCGGTCAGGCGGGTTGCTACGACGGCGCCGCGTACCTGTGCGACAACCTGGGGCTGAACGGCTACTACGATTGGTACCTGCCCAGCCAGGACGAGCTGAATCAACTGTATCTCAACCGCAGTGCGATCGGTGGTTTTGACGACACCGCCGTCTATTGGAGCTCCTCCGAGTGGGACACGGTGATGGCCTGCGTCCAGATATGGAGCGATGGCCGTCAGTCCGGGAACTTCAAGAGCACCCTGACCATGGTGCGTGCAGTCCGGTCTTTCTGAGCACCCGTCCCTTCCCGCGGGCCTGCGCCGCCATTGTGCGCCGCCGTTGCCCGCGGGATACCCACCACATGCCGGCCCAGCGGCCTTGAGGAGATGGAGATGAGGACCACCGCGAACACGGCACTGGGGCGTTTGCCTGGAGTGCTGACCACCACCTTCGTGCTGGCGCTCCTTGCCGGCTTGCTGCTCGCCGGGAGCGCCTTGGCGGCCGGCCACGAGGGCATCAGCAAAGGCGCGCGCCCCGGCAAGCCCACGGCCGCGGCGCCGAGCGGCGCCATCGCCGTGGCCACCCCGACCTTCACGTGGAGCGCGGCGAAGGGCGCCACCAGGTACGAGCTGCGCGTCTACGAGGGCAGCACCCTGCTGCTCACGAAGACCGGCATCAGGCAGCGCGCCTGGACGAGCGCCCTCTCCCTGCCCGCCAACGTCGATCTCACCTGGAAGGTGCGCGGCAGCCGCGGCGGCCGCGCCGGCCCCTGGAGCGCGAGCCTCGCTTTCACGATCGTGCCGCCGAACCCCGCCAAGGCGCTCACCGCCTTCAGCTTCCAGGGCCTGACTCCGCCGGTCGTCGGCACCATCAACGAGGCCGCGCACACCATCGCCCTCACGGTGCCGTTCGGCGCGAGCCGAACCGCCCTGGTCGCGACCTTCACGACGAGCGGGGCCTCGGTGGCGATTGCCGGCACGCCGCAGACCAGCGGCGTGACGGCCAACGACTTCACGGACCCTGTGACCTACACGATCACGGCCGCGGACGCTTCCACTCAGGACTACATCGTCACCGTCACGGTCGCCGCCACCACCGCCAAGGCGATCACCGCCTTCAGCTTCCAGGGCCTCACGCCGCCCATCATCGGCACCATCAACGAAGCCGCCCACACCATCGCCCTCAGTGCCCCGTTCGGCACCGACCGCACCGCCCTGGTCGCGACCTTCACGACGAGCGGAGCCTCGGTGGCGATCGCGGGCACTCTGCAGACCAGCGGGGTCACGGCCAACGACTTCAGCAACCCGGTGACCTACACGGTCACCGCTGGCGACGGCACGACCCAAGCCTACGTCGTCACGGTGACCGTCGCCGCTCCCCCCACGATCGGCGATCCCTACCAAGGCGGCAAGGTGGCCTACATCTTCCAGCCCGGAGACCCCGGTCACGTCGCGGGAGAAACGCACGGATTGATCGCTGCCGCAGCCGACCAGAGCGCAGGGATCACGTGGATCAATGTCGGTGCCACAGTTTGGGCGGATACTGGAGCAACCGCGACAGCACTGGGCACAGGATCGGCAAATACGACCACGATCATCGCCTTCCAGGGTGCTCCGGCAACCTCATATGCGGCAGGTGTAGCACGCGCCTATGCCGGCGGCGGCCATGACGACTGGTATCTGCCCAGCAAGGATGAGCTGAACAAGCTGTATGAGAACCGCGGAGCAATCGGCGGCTTCGATGGGTCCGCCCGCTACTGGAGCTCGTCCGAGATCGGTTCGAAACACGCCTGGTACCAGGACTTCGCCAGTGGCTCCCAGGGCAACATCGACAAGGATCATGACTTCAGGGTGCGTGCCGTGCGGTCATTCTGACGATAGATCCATTCGACCAGTGAGGGACGGCGCCGGCGGCGTCGGCCCCCCGAACCGCTCGCGCAGGCGCCGGGCCGCGGCGTCGTCCGCCCCCCGAACCGCTCGCGCAGGCGCCGGGCCGCGGCGTCGTCCGCGGCCCGGCGTGCGGG
>JBAXRL010000640.1:0-2512 GCA_037131205.1 Actinomycetes bacterium
TTCCTGGCGAGCCACGGGCGTGATCCAGCGCCGGCGGAAGGCCTCGAGCGTCGGCGCCTCGCGAATGAGTCTGGCGGCGAGGCGCTCCTTGTACACCTCCACGGGGATCGGCATCGCCTTGCCTTCGTCGTCCATGGTCACGATGCAGGTGCCGTCGTGGACGAGGCGCACCTCGAAGCCGCCTGCCACCAGGACCACTTCGGGCTCGGCCGGCGGCTCGGGTGGCTCGTCCGTTCCGGGCGGGCGCGGCTTGCGCGGCGGCCGGTACTTCGTCGCGAAGTCCTCGCCGAAGAGCCGGGTGGCGTTGGTGTAGTCGTAGATGCGGAACATGAGCTTGCCAGTCGTAGGGTCCAGGCGCGTGCCGCGGCCCACCATCTGGTAGAACGAGATCGGCGAGCGCACGTACTTGAAGAAGACGATGTTGCGCACCGGCGGCACGTCTACGCCGGTGCTCAGCAGGTCCACCGTGGTGGCGATGAAGTGCGAGCGCGAGGCGGCCTTGAGATCGGCGATGTACTCGGCGCCGCCCACGCTGGCGGTGCACTTGAAGGCGTAGGGCTCGGCGCGCTTGCAGGCGTTTGTCTCGCACCACGCCGCCTAGAGGTTGTTCAGCTCGGCGGCGACGCGGTCGGCGTGGTGGTCGCGGGCGCAGAACACGATGGTCTTCTGCTCGGGGCCGCCGGTGGCGACCAGGTGGGCGAACAGATCGGCGCACATCTCGGCGACGCGCTCGGGCATGAGCAGCAGCGCCTCGAAGCTCTCGGCGCTGTAGTGCTCGCGCACCTCGTCCAGGTCGACCCGCGCGCCGGTGAAGGCGTCGATGAGCTGCTTGCCGGAGAGGTCGTCGCGGTCCACGCCGGTGATCTCTTCGCAGTCGCGCTCGCCGTCCAGGAAGACCGCCTGCTTCACGATCTCGCAGGCGGCCAGGTAGCCATCCTCGATGCCCTGGCTCATGTCGTACTCGTAGACGGGGTCACCGAAGTAGGCGAGGTTGTCGGCGTTGACCTGGGCGTCGGCCAGCGCCTCCTTGGTCTTCTCTGTCACCGTGAGCGTGCGCGGCGTGGCGGTGAGGCCGATCTGCACGGCGCCTGGGTTGCGCGTGAGCACCTGCGACCACTTGCCCCAGGCCGAGCGGTGGCACTCGTCGATGACGATGTGGCTGAAGTAATCCTCGGGGTAGTTGGCGAGGAGGAAGTTGGCGTCGGCGTCGTCGGTGGCCACGTCGAGGGTCTGGTAGGTGGCGATGAGCACGCGGGCGTTCTTCTGCGGGTTGCCGGACGAGACCGGCGCGGCATCGGCGCCGAACACAGCCTGCAGGGCGCCAGTGCCCTGGATACGCAGCTCGTCGCGGTCGCAAACGAAGAGCGCACGGCGCAGCTGCCCGGCGTCGGCGACGCGCTTGAGCAAGTTCACGGCGATGAAGGTCTTGCCGGAGCCGGTGGCCAGCGAGAGCAGCGCGCGCTTGGGCGTGCCCGCTCGCTCGCAGCGGGCGATCTTCTCGAGTACGGCGCGGATGGCGGCGTCCTGGTAGTAGCGCCGCGTGCCTTCGCCGCTGGGGTAGCGCTGGAGAAGCGGGGCGGCGGCAGGGTCGCTCAGGGCGAAGCCCATGCCCTGCTCGTACCGCGTCTGCAGCTCGGCCGGCGTGGGGAAGTCGGTGAGCTTGCGCGGAGCGTGCGTGAGGCCGGTGAAGCGATCGAACTCCACGAATTGGTGGCCGTTGCTGGCGAAGACGAACTGCACGTTGAGGCGCCGGGAGGCGGCGTAGAGCTTGGCCTGCTCGAGTCCGTGGCCCGGCGGCTTGTCCTCGGGCTTGGCCTCGATGAGGGCGACAGCGACCGGCTGCGCCTCGGCCGTCGCCTTGATGCGCAGCGTGTAGTCGATGCGGCCCTTGGTCTGCTTGAACGGCCGGCCGTCGATGATCTCGATGGCGCCGGCCGTCTCTTCGCGGCGGATGAGATCCTCGGTCCAGCCGCGCGCGTGAATGGCAGGATCGATGAGCTTGGCGCGCGTATCGGCTTCTGTAAGCCCCACTGGCTGCCCCACATCGTCTGCCCGACCGCGCCCCCGAACCCGTGCGGTCGGGCTGACTCCCGGTCGTTCGTCAACCACTACGCGGTCAGTCTACCGTGTTGCGCGGACGCCCGGTGCCGCGTCTCACACCACGGGCCGCTTCGCTGCGAGCTCAGCCCAGGTCGTCCAGCACCAGGTCGACGTCGCCCGGTGTGGTCAGCGGGTTGATGAAGCAGAAGCGCAGCATGGTCTCGCCGCGGTGCTTGGTCGGCATCACCATCGCCAGGCCGCTGCGCAGGGCGTCCCGGCACCACGCCTCGTAGTCCTCGCTCTTCCAGCCGAGCCGACGCACCAGCATGACGGTCAGCGCCGGCTCAAGCGCCAGCTCGAGATGTGCACAGGCAGCGATGCGCTCCGCAGCGTACGCAGCTGTGTCGAGGCAGTACTCGACGGCTTCGGTGTACGCCGCCGTGCCGTACGCCAGGACCGACGCCCACAGGGG
>JBAXRL010000641.1:0-2509 GCA_037131205.1 Actinomycetes bacterium
GTGTCCTTGGCGCCGTCGATGAGCGCCTGGAAGGCGACCCCGGCGCTGCCCCTGGCCTCGACAGGCCGAGGTCCTTTGGGGCTCGCTGAGGTCACGATCGACAGACGCGCGGCCTCGTCGCGAGTAAGGATGGTGGTCTCGTCGAGCGCGGCCCGCCTGACCTCCGCCGGGGACAGCGCTTTGCCGCCGGGCTGCGGCGCTCCGACCACCACCACCAGGCGCGCCTGCTCTCCACCCTCAGCCGCGCGCGAGAGCACCTCCAGCACCTCACCCTTGGTCGGCTCCTTGCCCGCAACGTGCTCAAGCCCGGCGCGCAGCGCAGTGCCCGAGATGCTCTGCTCAGTACCGATCACCGGCACTACGTCGTCGTAGGTGATGGGGCGACCGGTGATCCCGAGATCATGGGCGCGATCGGGCGTGTACAGGATGAAGTCCGAGCCGATCTGCGGCGAGGGCGCCGGGTCGTTGGCCGTCCAGGCGCGGCTTGAGTGTGCGTCGTAGTACACCCAGCTACCGTTCGTGACCCCATTGCGCACGGCGTCGCGGAGCATCGTCGCATCGAGCATCAGCAGCGCGGCCGGGTCGGTCCAGAAGGCTTCGTCGAGCTGCTTCGTCGTGACCTCTTCGGCATTCTTCGGCCAGGCCTTCTCACGCAGGTAGTCGGTCGAAGGGGCCTGCTGGCGGATCTTGCCGATCTCGCGGAGGTGCTCGATCAAGACCTTCGTCTGCGCCTTCATCACCTCGCCTTGGCTGGCGGGTGGCAGCTCCTCATGACGTAGGTAGTGGTTGGCTCTGTCCGCAGCCGGGGAGTAGAGGTGCCGGTAGCAGCGAGTCAAGGCGACGCGCGCGTTGAGCTTGGCCGAGTCGGCGATGGACTGCAGCTTCTTGCGCACCTCCGGGGCGAACTCGTTCATGCGTACCACATCGCCGACGATCACCTGAGCGGCGAGGTCGGTACGTAGCCTGTCGCGCATGGCCTCGATGCTGTCGTCATCGGCGACCAGGAACGCCACCGCGTTGCGGTACTTGCGAATGCCTCCGGCAGCGCCGCAGCGCTCGAGCATCTCGACGATGCGCGACGGCGGTGGAGTCGCCGTGCGCGCCGTGACGCTCAGGTCGTCGTGGTGGATGACGGCCACGCGCAGGCGGGGCTCGTCCTTGATGCTCACGGGCCCGGTCGGGGAATGGATCGTCTCGACGAGGCCTTCGTTGGGGAATGCGGCACGGATGCGATCGTCGAGCTCGGCGTTGATCTTGCTGTTGGGGACGCTCTGCGCCGCCTCGGCGACGATGTTGTTGGCGTTCGGCTCCGTGGAGAAGCGCCAACGCTGGCCGCTGTAGTCGAGGAACCAGGCGACCTGCTCGACGGCAGCGAGCGCCTCGGCGATGATCTCGGGGTCCTCACCGACGCGCACCGTGCCCAAGACGGCGTCGGCGCGACTGGCGCCTGCCGTGGTGACCATCTCCAAGCTGTGGGCGAAAACTGTGCGACAGGCTCGACTGGCGAAGGGCTCTCTGCCGGCGAAACGCGACTCGTCGACCGCACGCGCGTGGCTGCTGCTCCCGACGAAATCCGCCAGAGCCACGCGCTGGTAGTCTGGACGCCCCAAGCCGATGGTCAGATGGGAGAGCACCGACTCGTTGTCGAAGTCCAGCTCCGCCACGTTGATGATCTTGAGCTGCTCGCCTCGCCGCCAGATTCCATGCACTACCTCGGAGAGCAGCTTCAGGGCTCCGCGGGTACGCTGGAAGCTCGGGATGGTCCCCAGGCGCTTGTCGAGCACGCGCACGAGCTCGGGATGGAACGGATACGAGCGTTGAATGAGCTGGGCGTAGTCGGCCGCCTGATCGGCGCCGCCGGTGAGCTTCTCCCCTTGAGCCGACAGCTTCTCGTAAAACCCTCGGTGGATCCCAGCGGCCTCCTGGGCAGCGTGACCATCGACGCTCTCGAAGAGACGACGCTTGAGGATCTCGGCGATCTCCTCGTCTGCGGCGGGCTGCACAATGCTGCTGCCGCTCGTGAATCTGTTGAGCACCGACTCAGTCTCGCGGAGCGCGTCCTGGTGCGCCGCAGCTGACTCATCCAACAAGGCCCGCAAGTCGTCAGTCTCCCTGCCGAAGGCATCCTGACGGGTCGCCAGCGTGAGAATCACCACGAGGTTCGAGCGACCGGCGGCCAGCTCAAAGAGGTTCTTGAGGAAGACCGGTAGCGCCTCGGCGATTCTTCGGACCTCTGGTTCGCCGCTCGAGACCAGCTGCCGCAGATGCTGGGCGATCTCGTCGATGATGATGACGGTTGGCTGATCGCCGATCGCCGCCTGGAGTGTCTCCTTGCCGGGAGCCGTCCTGGTCTCATCGGAGCGTCGTAGCTCCTCATGCGCAGACGAACCGAGCTGGGCTCCGAGCTCACCCCACAGGGTGTGGGTGACGAAGCCGTTGGTCTCCAGCCCGTTGACCGGGTCCAAGGTGTCGGCCACGATCGCCGCCACGTTGCACGTCTGGGGTAGCA
>JBAXRL010000642.1:0-2508 GCA_037131205.1 Actinomycetes bacterium
TCCGCGCCGTCGAGAAGTTCGACTACCGCAAAGGCTACAAGTTCAGCACCTACGCCACCTGGTGGATCCGCCAGGCGATCACGCGCGCCATCGCCGACCAGGCGCGCACGATCCGCATCCCGGTGCACATGGTCGAGACCATCAACAAGCTCATCCGCGTGCAGCGCCAGCTGCTGCAGGACATCGGCCGCGAGCCCACCCCCGAAGAGATCGCGCACGAGATGGGCACCACGCCGCAGAAGGTCCGCGAGATCCTCAAGATCAGCCAGGAGCCGGTGAGCCTCGAGACGCCGATCGGCGAGGAAGAAGACTCGCAGCTCGGCGACTTCATCGAGGACCAGGAGGCCACGGTCCCGGTCGAGGCGGTCAGCGAGATCATGCAGAAAGAAGCGCTCGACATGGTCCTGGGCACGCTCACGCACCGCGAGCGCAAGGTCATCGAGCTGCGCTTCGGCCTCAAGGGCGAGCATCCGCGCACCCTCGAGGAGGTCGGCCAGAAGTTCGGCGTCACGCGCGAGCGCATCCGCCAGATCGAGGCCAAGACGCTGGCCAAGCTCAGGGCGTACCGCGACTCACACATGCTGCAGGACTACCTCGATTGAGCGGCGCGGCCAGATCAACGTGGGGTGCGCGCGAAGCGGACACCGCACAATGATCGGCGCAGCCGGGTCGACGAGCGGGGCCCCGGAGGCACGCGGCGCGCGAGACGTTCGTCGCGCGCGCCAATGAGCTGTTTGCCGGCACCCGATCATCCCCGTCGCTCAGGCGCCGGTGAGCCACGAAGGGGGCGCCTGGCGGGTGCACAGCCGGCGGCGCTCCCGCCGCGCCCTCCCGGCGGCCGCGGCGACCCTGCGGGCGGCCGCGGCGACCCGCCCGGCGGCCGCGGCGGCTCCGCCGCTCAGAGGCGCGCCGACCCTCGTTCGTAGAACGCATCCTCGGCGCGCAGGTAGTCGCGCAGCGCATGTTTGACCACCGTGTCGAGCGGCTCTCCCGGCCACGGCAGCACGCGGCGGTTGACGAATGGGCACTCCTGTTGCGGCGGCCGCCCGGGCCGCAGCAGGAGCTCCGCCAACACTCTGCCGTTGAGGTAGCTCATGGCCACCCCGTGGCCGATACAGCCCAGGCTGTAGACGGCGCGCCGGCCCTCACCGACGTACCCGAGGGCCGGCGTGAGGTCCATGGTCACCGAGAAGGGGCCGCCCCACTTGTGGGTGACGCGCAGGCCGCCGAGGTGCGGCCACAGCCAATGGATGTGCTCCTCGAGATGCCGCCAGGCGGCTGCGTCGCTGTCGCGGTCCAGGTTGTTGCGGGCCTTGAGGCCCACCGGCCCGCCGCCCATCACGAGGCGGCGGTCCGGCGTGAGCCGGTAGTAATGGATGAGGTTGCGTGCGTCCTCGAGCCCCTGCCCGCCCTCCCAGCCGATCGGGGCAAGCTGCTCGGCGCTCAGCGGTTCGGTGGCGATCATGTACGTGAAGGCCGGAACCTGCTTGCGCGCCAGGTCGGGGAACAGGTGCGCGTAGGCGTTTGTGGCGAACACCAGGCGCCCGGCGGTGACTGAGCCTGCGGGGGTCAGCAGGCGGAAGCCCTCGGCGGGGGCGCCGAACGCCGCCGTAGAGGCCACCGCCAGCACCGGCGTGTTCTCGAAGACGCGGGCGCCGCGCCGCAGGGCCAGGCGCTTCTCCTCGCGCACGAGCTTGGCGGGGTCGATCAGCAGCAGGCGCGGTTCCCACAGCGCCCCGAGGTAGCGCGGCGACGAGACCATGGCCTTCGTCTCGTCGGCGTCGATCCAGGTGATGCCGTCGAAGCCCAGCGACTGCATGAGCTCCACCTGCCCCTGCAGGCGCTTCACGTAGCCGGATGTGGTCGCCACGCGCAGGAACCCCGGGCGGATCTTGTCGCAGTCGAGCCGCTCGTCGTCGATGAAGCGCTCGAGCTCGTCGACGCAGCGCTCCATGTAGGCGTGCGCGCGGGCGAGGAACTTCTTGCCGCGCACGAGCGCGGTCGTGCCGAACCCCAGGCCGACCACCGTCATCGCAAAGGAGCCGTTGCGGCCGCTGGCCCCGTAGGCGGCGGTCTTTGCCTCGAGGACGGCGACGCTTACCGAGGGTTCAGCGCGGCGCAGCTCGCAGGCGGTGGCGAAACCGGTGAGGCCGCCGCCGATGACGGCGACATCGACGTCCAGATCGCCGCTCAGGGGGGCCTCCGGTTCAGGCGGGCCGCCCTGGTCCAGCCACAGCGACAGCGGGGAATCCGGCAGAACGGGCATGAGCGCGCCTCCTTGACGTCGAGGGCACAGGCCGCTGCCCAGCCCGGGTGAGTCGTGCAACGCACAGTAGCCGACCGGGCGCTCGGAGCCAACAGCGGCCGCCCGGCAGGCACGGCGTATTTGTCCGCGGCCGTGCCCATCGCCTATACTCTTGCCTCCAGAGCGGTCCTCGGTAGCTCAATCGGTAGAGCATTCGGCTGTTAACCGAAGGGTTGTAGGTTCGAGTCCTACCCGAGGAGCCA
>JBAXRL010000643.1:0-2501 GCA_037131205.1 Actinomycetes bacterium
AGGGCGATGGTGTGGGCGGCTTCGTTGATGACGCCGGTGACGGGCGGAGTGAGGCCTTGGAAGCTGAAGGCGCTGATGGCCTTGGCGGCGTTGGCGGCGACCGTGACCGTGACCGCATAGGCCTGCACGTCGCCGTCGTCGGCGGTCACCGTGTAGGTGACCGGGCTGGTGAAGTCGTTGGCCGTCAGGCCGCTGACCTGAGGCGTGCCGGCGATCGCCACCGAGGCTCCGGTGGTCGTGAAGGTCGCGACCAGAGCGCTGAGGTCGGCGCCGAACGGGACGGTGAGGGCGATGGTGTGCGCCGCCTCATCGATGACGCCGGTGACGAGCGGGGTGAGGCCCCGGAAGCTGAAGGCGGTGAGCGCCGGCTCGGGACTCGGCGGCATGATCGTGAAGGTCAGGCTCCCGCTCCAGGCGCCGGCGCCGGCGGCCCTGCTCCCGCGCACCTTCCAGGTGAGAGCGACGTTGGTGGGCAGCGCCTTGATGCTCGTCCACGAGAGGTTGCGGATTCCGCTCTTCTTGAGCAGCAGCTTGCCGGCCTCGTAGACGCGCAGCTCGTACCTGGCGGCGCCCTTCGCCTTGCTCCAGGTGAAGGTCGGCGTGGCGCTGGCGATGCTGCCTGTGGGCGCCGTGGCCGTGGGCTTGCCCGGCTTGGCGGCGCTCCTGCCCGTGCCCTCGTGGCCGGCGGCCGGGGCGGCGCCGGCGAGCAGCAGGGCGCCAAGGAGCGCCAGCGCGAGAGTCGTGGTCAGCGTCCGCAGCGCACGCCCTTGCGTCCTCTTCATGGCGATCCTCATTGCTTCCTCCTCCACGTCGGCCGACCGAGATGTGAGAGATGTGAGTCGAGTATCGCGCGGGCAACGGCGGCGCGCAACGATCGCGCACGTGCGCTTGAGGGTGAAGGGCAGGCGGACCACCCGCTCGGCGCGGCGCGGCTACGCGGCCTGCAAGAGCCGCGCCGCCGAGGCCCGCGCCCTCGTCGCCGGGCGCTCCTGCGGGAGCGGGCGCCCGAGCTGCGGGCGGAGCCCCAGGCGCGGCAACCTCAACGAGCCGCCGAGCAAGGCTGGGGCGGGGGCGCTCGTGGCGGCGATCCTGGCTTGCGCCAAAGAGGGCCTTGGCCGCCGAGCGGCCCAGATCCCGGCCTGCAGGATGCGGCGCCGGCGCGAGCGGAGATCGGCGGCGCCGGCTGCCTGACGGTCACCCTGTAGCGCCGGCCTCGCCTGGGAGTCGCCGGCCGCATCTGTGGCCTTGACGCAGAAGCGATAGGCGCTCCCGCCTGAGTGCGCACCAGCGCTTCGCGGTCAGCGTCTTGCCCACCGCGACCGTGCGCGCCGGCGGGCGCGCACCCCAAGGCCGTGGAGGAGCGCCCATGGAGCAGCGCCTCGGCCACGCCCACGCCTGCATCGGCGTCACCTTGGACATCCACAGCCACGTGACGCCGGGGATGCGGGAGGAGGCTGCGGAGAGAATCGACGCCGGGCCGCAGCCGGCACTGGCGGCGTGACTGGGCTCTCCGGCGGGGCGCAGGGGGCTGAAAGCCCCCTGCGCCCCGTTGATGGTTGAGTAGGGTAGATGGTCAGAAAGACCGGATGGCACGCACCCGGCCCGACAGGTACTTGAAGTTGGCGCCCAGTTGGCCATCGTCGAAGTACTGGCCCCG
Source organism: Actinomycetes bacterium (assembly GCA_037131205.1). Taxonomy (GTDB): domain Bacteria; phylum Actinomycetota; class Thermoleophilia; order UBA2241; family UBA2241; genus CAIXSE01. Next base: position 1,658 of record JBAXRL010000643.1, read on the forward strand.
CGCGCCGCCCGCGTCGTACTCGGAGGAGCCCCAGTAGTAGGCGGACTCAAAACCACCGATCGCCACACGGTTGAGGTACAGCTGGTTCAGTTCATCCTTGCTGGGCAGATACCAGTCGCTGTAGACGCCTTCTACCAGGTGATCACAGAGGTATGCGGCGCCACTCGTACAACTGGCCTCCAACAACCCTCCAGGGTCAAAAACCTGAGCGACAATGGCAGTGGTGTTTGTCTGACCAGTCCCTATCGCTGTGCGTTGTGCGACACCTCCGACCGAAGTGGACGTTATGTTGCTCCACGCGCTGCTTGTGCTTTGGTCGCCTGCGGCAGCGATCAGGCCGTGCTGTACGTTTGCATCGTAACCAGGGTCTCCCGGTTGAAGGATGCAGGCGACTTTGCCGCCCCCGTAGACGCGCAGCTCGTACTTGGCGGCGCCGCGCGCCTTACTCCACGTGAAGGTCGGCGTGATGGTGACGATGGCGCCGTCCGGCACCTTGGCCGTGGGCCTTCCCGGTCTCGCGCTCTTGCCCAGGCCCTCGTGGCCGGCGGTCAGGGCAGCGCCGGCGAGGAGCAGGGCGGCAAGGAGCGCCAGCACCAGAGTCGTGGTCAGCGCCCGCGGCGCACGCCCGTGTGCCTTCGGCTTGGTGGTCCCAAGTGCTTCCTCCTCCATGTCGGCCGGGTGGGATGTAGGCCGAGTATTGCGCGGGTAACGGCTGCAGGCGGCGACGTGGCGAGCGCCGAGCGCGGCGCCTGGGGCACACTCGGCGAGAGCGGCCTCCCAAGCTGCGTGCAGAGCCCCACGTGCGGCAATCCCAACGAGCCGCCGACCGAGGCCGGAGCGGCGG
>JBAXRL010000644.1:0-2498 GCA_037131205.1 Actinomycetes bacterium
TGAGGCGCCAGGCGGCGCCCGGGCGGCGCCAGTCGGCGATCATCGGGCGCCGCAGAAAGACGACCCCGAGGACCAGGGCGGCGAAGGCCATGCGCAGCATGAGGATGATCGCCGCGGGGGCGTCGGCCCAGGCGACGAGTGGCGCGCTGCCGGCCATGCCCAGGTACGAGATCAGGACGATGCCGTAACCGAGCGCATCGCGGCGCGGCGGGCCTGCGGCGGCCGCCCCCGCCGCGCCTGTGGTCGCGGGGCCCGTCACAGGGGCTCCGCCTCGGCGAGGGCCGCCAGCGACGACTCCCCCCCGGCGCGCCCGAGCACCACGACGAGCAGGCCGGCGGTGAGGATGAACGCGCCGCCCACGATGGTCCACAGGCCCGGCTGCTGGCCGAGGAGGATGAGGGCGTAGATGGGCGCCGCCACGGGCTCGACGTAGCCGAGGATCGAGACGTGCTCCACGCGCACGCGCCGCGTGCCCTCGGCCCAGAGGGTGTGCGCGAGCGCCGTGCAGACCACGCCCATGACGAGGAGCACCACGAGATCGCGCAGGGTGAACCGATAGCCCGTGTCCGACAGTTGCCACAGCGTCAGCGGCAGCAGGAAGAGGGCGTCGAGACCGGCCTCGGAGAACGAGACCGTGGTCGACGCCACGCGGCCTGTCAGGTCCTTGACCAGCAGTACGAACGAAGCGTAGCCGAGGCCCGCGGCGACGCCGGTGGCGAGCCCGAGAGCGGATATCCTGGCGCCGCCGCCGAAGAGCCCCGGCGCGAGGATGACGGCCAGGCCGGCGAGCGCCAGCGCGAGCGCGGGGAAGACGATCGGCTCGCGGCGCAGGCGAAAGACGCGCGGCGCCACCAGCGCCACCCACACGGGCATCATGAAGAGCAGGATCGTGGCGATGGCCACGCTGGTCTCGCGGATGGCGACGAAGAAGAGGAGGGTCGACGCAGACGACGCGGCCCCCATGAGCAGGAGCCGGGGGGCGGCGCCCGGGCGGCGCCAGTCGGTGAGCATCCCGCGCCGCGCGAAGAAGGCGGCCAGCACCAGCGCCGCGAACGCCATGCGCACGCAGACCACCACGCCCGTGGGGGCGTCGATCAGGGCGACGAGCGACGCGGTGCCCCCCATGAGCAGGTACGCCGCGACGACCATCACGTAGCCGAGCGGGTCGCGACGCGGCGGGCCTGCGGCGGCCGCCCCTGCCGCGCCGGCGGCCGCCCGTCCGGGTCGATCGATCGCGCGGCTCACACCGGCGGCTCCGACTCGAGGTCCGCCTGACCGCGCAGCACGACGAGGACGCCGGCGGCCAGAATGAGCGTGCCGCCGGCCACCGTCCACGCGGTGATCGTCTGGCCGAGCAGGAGGAGAGCGTAGATGGGCGCCGCCACCGGCGTGAGGAAGCCGAGCACCGCGCTGTGCTGCACGCGCACGCGGCTCGTGCCCTCCATCCACAACGAGTAGGCGACCGCCGTACACACCAGCCCCAGCACCAGCGCCACGAGAAGGTCGCGACCCGTCAACGAGTACCCGGCGCCCAGCATCTGCCAGAGCGCCAGTGGGAGGATGAACAGCCCGTCGAGGGTGCACTCGACGAGGACCATGCCGACACTCTCCATGCGCCCCGAGAGGCCTTTCGCCACGAGTGCGAAGCCGGCGTAGGAGAAGCCCGAGCCGAGGCCGGCCGCGAGACCGAGCACCGAGGCGTGCATGCCGTGTCCCGACAGCGCGGGGATCAGGATGATGGCCAGCCCGGCGAGCGCCAGACCGATGGCCACGTACACGGCGCGCTCCGTGGCGCTGCGCAGGAGGCGCGGTGCGAGCAGCGCGATCCACACCGGCTGGATGAACAGGAAGAACGTGGCGATGGCCACGCTGGTCTCGCGGATGGCGACGAAGAACAGCAGGAGCGCGCCGGCGTCAAACGCGCCCATGAGCAGGAGGCGCGGCCACATGTCGGGCGCGAGGACGCCGGCCAGACGGCGCCGGCGGGCAAAGAGCGCGCCGAGCACAAGGACGGCGACGGCGAAGCGCAGCACCAGCAGCACGCTCGCCGGCGCCGTCGCCCATGTCACCAGCGTGCCGGAAAGGCCGATGAGCAGGTAGGACGCCGCCACCATCCCGTATCCCTGCGCCGTGCGGGCGGTCATCCGAGCAGCTCCGGCTCGAGCTGCTCGCGTCCGTAGAGGACAACGAGGATGCCGGCGGCCACGATCATGGCGCCGCCGGCGATCGTCCACCCCGAGGGCATCTGGCTGAGAAAGACGAGCGCGTAGAGCGGCGCGCTCACGGGCTCGATGTACGCGATGATCGAGGCATGCTGCACGCGGATGTAGCGCAGGCCGTCCATGAAGATGCTGAACGAGAGGGCCGTGGTGAGCAGGCCGAGCAGCGCCGCCATGAGCAGGTCGGCGCGGGTGAAGTGGTAGTGGGCGGCGCCGACCGCCAGCAGGCCCGGCACGAGCATGACGGCGGCGGTGAACGCGCTCTGCGTGAACACCACC
>JBAXRL010000645.1:0-2497 GCA_037131205.1 Actinomycetes bacterium
CGTCTTCGCCGCCGGCGCCACCGGGAGCGCGGAGCTTTCGCAAGGCGGCCCAGACTACTTCGGCGTCGTCTTTGTCGACGCCACCCACGGCTGGGTCTCCGGCGGCAGTGGCCAGATCGTCGCCACCACCGACGGCGGCGCCACCTGGGACGATCGGAGCTGCAGCAGCAGCGATGACGTCCGGATCGCCTTCATCGACGCCACCCACGGCTGGGTGGTGGGGGCCTCCGGCGCTATCTTCGCCACCAGCGACGGCGGCGCCACCTGGAAGGCGCAGAGCTCGGGCACCACCGCGAACCTCACTGCCGTCACCTTCATCGACGCCACCCACGGCTGGGTCGTGGGCGGCGGCGGCGCCATCCTCGCGACCACCGACGGCGGCGCCACCTGGAAGGCGCAGACCTCGGGGAGCAGCAAGGACCTCTCGGGCCTCGCCTTCTCTGACGCCACCCACGGCTGGGCCGTGGGCTTCGAGGGCAGCATCCTTGCCACCAGCGACGGCGGGGTCACCTGGAGCGCGCAGACCTCGGGGAGCGGCGACTGGCTGTGGGGCGTCACCGCCCTCGACGCCACTCATGTCTGGGCGGTGGGCGGCGCCTACGATCCGGGGACCCAGACCAGCACCGGCGTCATCCTCGTCACCAAGGACGGCGGCGCCACCTGGAGCAAGCAGATGGCGAGCGGTTCGTCACTCTCCGCCATCGACTTCAGCGATGCTACCCACGGCTGGGCGGCGGGCTTCGACGGCCTTGTCCTCGCCACCAGCGACGGCGGTGCCACCTGGAAGGCGCAGAGCTCGGGCACCACCGAGGACCTCGGGGGTATCGCCTTCCCCGACGCCACCCACGGCTGGGCGGTGGGCGCAGCCGGGACCATCCTCGTCACCACCGACGGCGGTGCCACCTGGATGAAGCAGAACCAGGGGAGCACCGCGCCCCAGATTGCCAAGCTCAAGCCCGCCTCCGCCAAGCGCGGCGCCACGGTGACCATCAGCGGCACGGACTTCGGTGCGACGCAGGACGCCAGCGCCGTGAAGTTCGGCGCCACGAAGTGCGCCAAGTACGTCTCGTGGAGCGCCACGCAGATCAAGTGCAAGGTGCCGGCGAAGGCCAAGTACGGGGCTGTGAAGGTCACGGTGACGACCTCGGCGGGCAAGAGCAACGCCATGGGCTTCACGGTGAAGCAGTAGGCGACGCGGTCCCTCGCCTTGGCCCTGAGTGGTCACGCGTGCGGGGAGCGATCATCGTGTGAGGCGGCACGGGCTGGATCCGCGTGCCGCCTCGCCGGCGATTCGAGTCTGCCGCCGCCGTTGTCGATTGTGCAAGGAAGCACAGGGCTCTCGCCCGCGCAGGGGGCTGCGCGCGGGCGTCGCACGTGACCGCTCTTGCGGGGACGCCGCGCCGTGGATCACCGCAGCCCCGCGCGGCTCGCTCAAGCGGCGTGACACCCGGCGTCGCGCCTTCACGGGGAGGTACCACGTGCTGCAGCCCGCAACGCCCAGCGGCACGCCGACTCGGCGGCGCGCCCACAAGCTCCTCGGCCTGGCGCTGATCCTTGTTGCGTTCGCTCTGGCGCTGCCTGCCGGAGCCTCCGCCTTCAGGTTCGGCGGCGGCGCCATGGCCGCCGCGACCGGGAACGTCACAGGGAGGGTCACGGACGCCGGCGGCGCCGGCATCGGCGACATCGACGTGAACGCCTACCTCTCCGACGGCTCCGGCGGCTGGGACAACGTCAAGACCGCCTTGACCGCCGCCGACGGCGCCTGCAGCCTCGGCGGCGTGCCCGCAGGCAACTGCCGCATCGAGTTCTTCGACTTCTACGGCGCCGGCTACGTCGCGCAGTTCTACAACAACAAGTCGACGGTGGAGGAGGCCGACGACGTCGCCGTGACAGTCGGCGCCACGACCTCCGGCATCGACGCCACGCTGATTTCTGCGGCGCCCACGGTGACGCTCAAGCTGAACGGGCTCAAGAGCGGCGCCGTGAGGCTCGGCAAGAGCGTGACGGCGAGCGGCAAGGTGACGCCTACCAGCCCCGCCGGCGGCAAGGTCACGCTCACCGTGCAGATGAAGAAGGGCAGCGCTTGGGTCAAGGCCAAGACGGCCTCCGCGACCATCACCTCCACGGGCGCCTACAGCTGGAAGCACAAGCCCACGAAGAAGGGCGCCTATCGCGTTCAGGCCAAGACCGCCAAGACCGCCGCGCACGCGGCCGCCACCTCGGAGTGGCTCACGTTCACGGTGAAGTAGCCCGCGCGAGAAGAGCCGAGCACCTCGAGGGATCCCGCCGGCAGAAGGCCTGCGGGGGCCCTCGCCGCGGCTGGGCGCACGGTTTTCGTCCCCAAGGACACTGGCCGCCGCCGCCCCCCTCCTGCTCGGCCGCGGCGCAGTGCGCCGGGCGCTCGCGGCGTGGCCGCGCTCGCCGAAGCCGTCTCATCCGGCGCCGTGACTCCCGAGACTGCCGGCTCAGCCCCAGTGTCGAGCGGCGCGAAACGGGT
>JBAXRL010000646.1:0-2492 GCA_037131205.1 Actinomycetes bacterium
TACAGCGCGTACTGGTCAGGCTGTCGCCGCCTGATGGTCTCTGCCAGTGAGAAGCTCATGGCGCCCTCCGGTGGTCGCGAAACGTCACGCCATCATCCGCCCGATGTCGCGCAGCGTGGCCAGCACATCCTTGGGCAGGGTGGGTGGCTTCTTGCCCACGGCGTGGCAGCTCCAGATGAGCTGGGACACGCGCTCGACGATCTCGGCGGCGTTGGCGGCCTGGCGCAGGCTGCTGGCCGCCACCACCAGGCCGTGGTTCTGCATGAGGACCGCGCTGCCCGCGCCCAGCGCCTTGCGGACGGCCACGGCGAGCTCGCGGCTGCCCGGCATGATGAACGGGACCCGCGGGATGTCGCCGAAGAAGGCCGCCTCGGTGGTCACGGGGGTGAAGGGGATGCCGCTCATGCCGAGGATCGTGGCGTAGGCGGCGTGCGCATGGACGACGGCCTCCACCTCGGGACGCGCCCTGTAGATCTCGCAGTGGAGCAGGCGCTCGCTGGAGGGCGCCGCCGCGTCGGGGTCGGCGGCGTTGCCGTCGAGGTCGATGCGCACCATCATGTTCGCCGTCAGCCTCCCCTTGAACAGTTGGCTGGGGGTGATCCAGGCCTCCTGCGTCCCGGGGATGCGGGCGCTGACGTTGCCGCCCGTGGCGGTGATGAGCTGCGCCGCGAAGAGCTCCTCGGCGACGCGCGTGACCTCCTCGCGGAGGGTCGTGGCGGCCGGCGCGTCGAGGCGCGCGGCGAGAGGCGCGGCGGCCGCCGGCGGCGCCCCCGCGCTCGCGGCCGCAGCGGAGGCCGCCGACGCGGGCGCCGCGAAGTCGATGCCCCCGGCCTCCGCGCGGGCGGCGCTGTAGAGGCGCACGAAGTCCTTCTGGACCCTCTGCATGCCCATCGCCAGCCTGACGTCGCCGCTGAAGGAGAGCTTGCCGGTCATGGCGGCCTTGTTGCCGTTGAGACGCCCCGTGAGGATGGCGTCGAGCGTCTCGCCCTTCGCCTTCAGGCGGACCTCGGCGGGCTGCGGTGACGCGCCGAGACCGGCGAGCACGCGCCCGTCGCGGAAGCCGATGAAGAACTCCACCTCGAGGTCGCTCACGGCGTACTGAGACACCACGCTGCGGCGAGCGGCGAAGGCCAGAAGCGCGGGGTCGGTGGTCGCGCTCTCCAGGAAGACGCGCACGACGTTCTCCATCTGGGCGGCCGGGGATCCGCCGGCGCGCGGGGCGGGGGCGGCGTCGGGTGGCGCAGTCGTGGTCTGGTCTGCGGGCACCGCCGCGGAGGCGGCCGGCTGCTGCTGGGCGGGCGGCTGAAGGTCGGTGACCGCCGGTCCGCTCGCGGTGGCGAAGGCCGCCGCCGCGGCGGCGGCCAGCGGGGCCCGTGCCCGGTCCCAGGTGAACGCCGCCAGCGTCTCGGGGTTCAGCACGTGGCGTGGCGGCAGCCCGGCGACGAGGCGCCGCAGGTCGGCGGCGATCATGCGCCCCTGGTGCGCGCCCACCTCCCGCGTGTTGCCGCCCACGTGCGGCGTGGCGATGACGTTGGGCAGGCTCAGCAGCGGTTCATCGGCGGCGGGTGGCTCGACGGCAAAGACGTCGAGCGCCGCGCCGCCGAGCCGCCCGCTGCGCAGCGCCTCGAAAAGGGCGTCTTCCTGCACGAGCGCGGCCCTGGCGGTGTTGACGAGGAAGGCGCCCGGCTTCATCTGGGCCAGGCGTTCCGCGTCCATCATGCCGCGCGTGGCGTCGTTCACCGGCGCGTGCAGGCTCACGATGTCGCCGGCGGCGAGCACCTCATCCAGCGTCGCCGGCTCAGCGTCCGCGAGGCGGACGTCCTCGGCGGCCAGATACGGGTCGTACACGAGCACCCGCGCGCCGAAGGGCCTAAGGCGGCGGGCCACGGCGCGCCCGACCGCCCCGAACCCGATGAGCCCCACCGTCTTGTGCCACAGCTCATCGCCCAGCAGCTCGCTGTGCGCCTGGCCCATCCGGCCCATGTCGCCGGCCTCTGCGCCCGGCACGCGCAAAAAGGCGTTCGCCGCCACCAGCTTGCGCGCCAGCATCAGCATGAACGTCAGCGTCAGGTCGGCGACGGCCTCGGCGTTCCGCCCGGGGGCGTGGAGCACCGGGACGCCGAGTGCGCTGCAGGCGGCGAGGTCCACGTTGACCGCGTGGCCGCGGCAGGCGGCGATCACGCGCAGGTCGGGCAGCCGGCTGAGCGCGTCCGCGTCGACGATGTCGACCTCCGTGACGAACACGTCGCGGCCGGCCAGCGCCTCGACCAGGTCGTCGCCGGTGAGCAGGCGCAGGGCCTCACGGTAGCTCGCGTGCGTCACCTCACCGAGCTCGCGCAGCGCGGCGACAGAGACCTCGTCGAGGTCGGCCGTCGCGAGGATGCGCAGCCGCCGCCGCCGCGGAAGCGGCCGGCGGCCGTCGTCCGCCCGGCCGTCGCCGGACGGGGTCTCGCCGAGCGGCGCCCGGCCGTCGCCCTCCGCCCGGCTCATCA
>JBAXRL010000647.1:0-2491 GCA_037131205.1 Actinomycetes bacterium
CGTCCTCAAGCACAGTGAACGTCTGCTCGACCAGCTCGGCGCGCTCGGTCGCGGACAGGTAGGTCAGCCTTGCGGTAGCCACGGTGCTCCCTTTCCTCGCTTAGCTCGAGATGGACCGCTGTCGCGGGAGTGTACCATATTGTTCAAGTTGTGCAAGATTACACGGAATGTGTATCCTTGTAGTCGGTCGGGAGACCGGTCCCGGTCGATGGGGAGGCTTGCGGCCGCCGCTGAAGGAGGCAGATCGAATCACGCCGCCTGACGGAAGACCGATCGATTGGATAGTCTTCCTCTCGAGAGCAGGCCGGCGGCGGCGGGTCGGCTCGGGAGAGTGCGAACAAGGGGGCATGAGGTGAGTGGTTCCCGCAAGAAGCCGACGGCGGAGCGCGAGGCGGCGCCGCTGGTGATCGTCGCTTTCGGCGCCTCCTCGACGGCGGTCGACGATTGGACCGGTCAATCGATCGCGATGTATCCGGAACTGCTGCCCGGCGCCCTGGAAGCGTGCGGCATCACGGCGCGGGTGCACAACGCCGGCCTCGGCGACACCACCACACTTGAGGCGCGGGAGCGGCTCGACCGCGACGTGCGCGCCTTCGCGCCCGACCTCGTAGTCATCCTGTTCGGCATCAACGACTCCTGGATCGACGCCGACAAGGGACGGCGCGAGCCGCGCCTGACGCGCACGGAGTACCGCGACAACCTGCGCTACCTGATCCGCACGCTCAACGCCGACGGCGCTCAGGTCGTCCTCATGACGCCCACCCCGATGCGCTGGTCGGACCCCTTCCGCATCGAAGTCTTCGAGAAGAACCCGGGGCTCCTCGACACGCGCGCCGAGCGTGGCATCGACGCCCTGCTCGACCTCTACGCCCAGGACGCGCGCGACGTGGCCCGCGAGGAGGCGGTGTCGCTCGTCGACCTGCACCGCGCCTTCGAGGACTACGACAGCGGACCCGGCCAGTCGATCCGCGACCTTCTGCTCGAAGGTGACGGCGTCCATCCGAACGCGCGCGGCCAACGACTCGTATGTGAGCTCCTGGCGGCGGAGATCGCGCGCCGCCGGCGGCCTGCGCCGGAGGCTCAGGGCGTGACATCCAAGGGATACCACGAGAGCTCGCGCAACGCGCGACAGCGAGCGCACAACGGCGCCGCCGGTCGCTGAGCAGCGGGAGTGTCGCGGTAGTGACAACGTGGTGTGCTCAGCAGGACTCGAACCGGCACGGCCCATGAGTCCACGAGGGCCAAGGGATCAAGGCCGGCCGAGCCGGTCGGCCGCGGCGGCGGCCGGGGCGGAGCGCCGGCGCAGCTCGCGGCGGAGATCCGCGGTCTGCGCGAGTCCCTCGACCTGTCCCAAGCCAGGCTCGAGAAGCTCCTCGGCGCGGGGCCTGACACCATCGTGCGCCGGGACAAGGGCACGGTGTTCCAGCGTGCCGCCGCCGACAGGCTCGTGCGCCTGCTTCGCACAGCCGGAGCGGGCCGACTTGCTCTCGGGCGCAGGTCGGCGAGCGGTGGAGGTTGAAGCCGTCCACAAGGTGAACCACACGGTTCACATTGACCCCAAAAACGAAGAAGCCCCCAGGGCCGCAACCCCAAGGGGGCCCACGGGATATACCCGTGGGGATGGACGACCACAGTATGCACAGGAGCATCCATATGGTCAAGTGGGCGACGCAAACGTCACCCGGCGCCGCGGCGATCAGCTCGCCCCGCTCATCTGGTGGCGAGCGTACGCGGCCGGCTTGACGGCAAGGGCGATGTCGACGGCCCCTTCGAGCGCCAGGCTTGCGCGTCCAAACGGCAGCCCGACGGCGAGCGTCCGGGACGGCGCCAGGCGTCGTGCGGCGGCGAGCGCCGGCACGAGATCGCTGTCGCCGCTGATCAGGACCAGCGTGTCGAAGGCGCCCAGCAAGGCCGCTTCGACCAGCCGAACGCCAAGCGCGACGTCGGTCTCCTTCTCCTCGAATCGGGTGAAGCGGCGGCCGCATGCCGGGCACGTGAGCGTCCTGGCTTTGAAGCGGCCCAATCGCACGTCCACCCCGGTGGCCCGCAGCGCCGAGAGGTAGCCCATCTGACGGGCTCGCTGCCCCGGCCGCCGGCGCTCCAGGTGATGAGCGAGGGCAGTGAAGTATACGACGGAGAGATGGGCGCGACGACCAGGCGACGCGTACAGGTACGAGGCGCACAAGGAGGAGACATCCAGTCGCTGTAGGGGCCGCCCCACGACGCGCTCGGCGTCGAGCAGCGAGTGGTGCAGGTTGAAGCCGTCGACGAGGAAGACTGTGCGGTTGACGATTGACCCCCAGAATGAATGAACCCCCGGGGTCGCAACCCCGGGGGGCCCACGGGATATACCCGCGGGGAAGGCACTTCCCAGTACGAGAGACGGCCCGAGCCCTGCCAAGGAAGTCGCTGCAAATGTGAACCTTCCGCAGTGGTCGACGAACGCGGCGGGGCGCAGTGGAGGGGGGGATCGGAGCTCGCGGCCGAGCTG
>JBAXRL010000648.1:0-2485 GCA_037131205.1 Actinomycetes bacterium
TCGCCCAGGCGTCCTCGTCGATCTCGGCCTTGAGGGCGCGCTGGAGCTTCTTGTAGGGCTCGTCGGCGCCGGTGAAGTAGGCGTGGCGCACGAAGAAGCTCTCCTCGTTGTAGTCGCTGTCGATGAACCAGCAGGCGATGTCGTCGGTGGAGGAGCTGCGGATCTCGCCGCTGGTGGGGTCGTAGACGTCGAGGCCGCGGAGCTCCACCTGCAGCTTGCCGCCGGGGAGGGTGCGCAGCTCGAGGTCGGGCTCGCCGAAGACCATGAAGAGGTTGCCGGCGCCGGTGCTCTTGAGGAGCTTCTGGTCGGCGGTGTCCATGGCGAGGTCGGGGTTCATGCGCGTGATGAGGATGGTGAGGTTGGGCCACTGCCGGGTCTCTTCGCCCACGTAGGGGCCGAAGGCGAAGGCGCAGACGACGAGCATCGGGAAGCCCTCGCCCTTGCGCGCCTCCTTGGCGGCCTCCTTGACCCACTCGGCGTCGACGGTGCCGTACTCGGGGCCGATGGAGATGGCGGCGCGCAGCGGCTTGCCGGCGGCGTCGGTGTACTCGCCGATGGCCTGGACGTAGGCGCCGGCGTAGGGCTCGATGCGCTCGAAGACGAGGCGCTCGCCCTTGAAGGTGTTCTGCACGCCGGCCTTGCGCAGGTTGTCGAGGATGATGGTGACGAAGTCGGCGGCGTCGCGGGCCGGCGGGGCTTCGCCGGCCGGCCCATCCGCGCCGGCCCCACTCAAGCCCGCCAGCATCCGATGCGGCGACAGGCTCTCGACCGTGAACGGGCCAGTCACGCGAATGCGCGACGAGTCCTCGTAGGGCTGGTCGTAGAGCAGCTCGGTGTCGGCGTGGCGACTTATGGCGGCGTCGATCGCAGCGCGCGACATGCCTTCCTGGATGTCGGGGTTGTTGGCGATCGACTTCAGCGTGACGTGCGGGACGCGCCTGTAAACGAAGCCACGGCGGACGTCGTGCGAATAGGCCGAGGAGGCCGGCGGAACGCCGGTCAGCTCGGCCTCACGCTTCGCGCCCTCGGGCGAATCCGCGAGCGTGTAGTACGGGAAGCGCGCGCCCATGAGCCGGCTGCGAGCCAGTGCCAGTGCAACACGGCTCGTATCGAGTGTGATCCATCGACGACCCCATTGTTCAGCGGCGTACGCAGTCGTGCCACTCCCGCATGTCGGATCGAGCACAAGGTCGCCCGGATCTGTGGTCATGAGCAGACAGCGCTCAATCACCTTCGGGTTGGTCTGCACGACGTAGACCTTCTTGTCCGAAAAGCCGGAGACACCGGTGTCGTTCCAGACATCGACCAGAGGGAAGACCTCGAAGTCAGAGAGGTACCTCTTGTAGCGAGGCGTGTTGCCGACAACCATGACCCGACTAGCTTCGCGCAAGCGCTCCATTCCCTCGGGGGTGGTCTTCCACCGAATGTTGGCCGCGGGCAGCTTGAAGCGACGACCGTCCAGTTCGAGAACGTAGTCGGTCGTTGTAGCGAATCCCGTCGAGGTGAGGTTGTCATGAGCGAACAACCTCCAGCCCCGCCGCAAGTAGCCTTCCAGGTCATCACCAGCAGCACTCACCGGCAGCTTCTCGGTGCCGTCGGGAGACTCGAGAAGATTGAACTGGCTCGCGCCCTCCTCGCCGCGCACCTTTTTCGAGAACAGCCTTCGGAACTTGGCACTGGAACGTTCTCGTGCATACCAGCAAATCCAGTCCTTCGAGGCCGCGAGGAAGTCGGATGCGAGGCCAGCGGTCGTCTTGTAGGCAATCAGCCCACAGAAATTCTCACTCCCAAACACCTCGTCCATCACCGCGCGCACCAGGTGCACGTTCTCATCACCGATCTGCACGAAGATGCTGCCGGTCTCGCTGAGCAGCTCGCGGCTCACGACCAGACGGTCGCGCAGGTAGGCGAGGTACGAGTGGATGCCCAGCTCCCAGGTGTCGCGGAAGGCCTTGATCTGCTCGGGCTGGCGGGTGGCGTCCTCGGCCTTGCCGTCCTTGACGTCGCGCTTGCGCGTGCTCACCTGCCAGTTGCTGCCGAACTTGATGCCGTAGGGCGGGTCCATGTAGATCATCTGGACCTTGCCCTTGAGGCCCTCCTTCTCGGCCAGCGAGGTCATCACCAGCAGCGAGTCGCCGAGGATCATGCGGTTGGCCCAGTTCTGCTCGTGGCGGTAGAACTCGACGAGCTCCTGGAACTCGATGCCGTCGTAGTCGTTGAAGAGCGTCATCTCGGGCTCGGGCTCGCCCTTGCGCGCCGTGTCGCGCAGGTTCTCGATGATCGCCTGCGGCAGGATCTTCTCCTGGATGTAGATGGGGACGACCGGCACCTCGAGGGGCTGCCGGTCCTGCTCGTCCTTGCCCTTCCAGACGAGCTGCGGGTCGAGCGACGGGTCGCGGGGGTAGAGCATGGCGCCGGGCGCGGATTCGTCACCCTCCACGAAGCCGCGCAGCTCGTTGGTGGGGATGTTGGCGCGCTTGTCCTG
>JBAXRL010000649.1:0-2485 GCA_037131205.1 Actinomycetes bacterium
GAACCGCTCGCGTTCCTCCAGCGGGCGGGAGTTGAAGTCGGCGATCCAGGCGTCGACCGCCTTCTGGTCGGAGAGGTCGACGCCGGCGGCGCGCATCGCGTCGGTCGCGGCTCTGGCTGCGTCAAGGCTCTCGCGAGCCTCCATCGCGCTTTGAAACTCGGGGGCGCACTCCTGCACGGCCTCTTGGGTCTCGACGATCCAGCGCTCCTCGAGTCCGCGCCTGGTCAAGGCGAAACGGACCCAGGCGGAAAGGATCTCGGGCACGGCGCGAATCTCGGCCTCGGTCAGCGCCGCCCCGCTCGGCAGGTAGTCCAGCATGAAGTCATCGACGGCGCTGGGGCTCCAGTGCAGCGGATCGCCGGCGCCGTACACGGAGCGGGCGATGAGGCAGTGGTCGACGATGTCGAGCGTCTCGGCGAGGCCGGGCGCGAAGGGGGAGGCGAGGAACTCCTGGACCAGGGCCTCCTGGGCCTCCCCGTCGAGCGCCGGCGGCTCCTCGGAAGGCGGATCGGCGGGCAGAAGCCGCAGGCGCGCCAGCAGGAGGGCGCGCGTCTCCTTGAAGTCGTCGGTCCACTCGTTGTCCAGGAAGAGGTCACCGAAGGCGATCGCCTGGGCGATGCGCGCCGCCGCGACGCCGCCGTCGAGGTCGTCGATGCGGACGGCGTCGCCCTGCCGCTCGAACAGCCGGCGAGGCTCGTCGCCGTCCGGGATCTCGCCGAGGGCGGCGTCCTTGATGATCCCGCCGAGGCTCTCGTCGTAGAGCGCCATGAGCGTGTGCGGCGGACGGCCCTCGTAGCGGAAGCTCAGGGAGTAGGCGATCTGATCGTCGTAGGGGTCGGCGACCGCCCAGGCGCTGAGGAACTCGGGGCTGCCGATCTGGGCCGCCCAGCTCGGCTCGGGCACGCCGCGTGCGGCAAGCTTTTCGGCGGCTTCACGCGCGCCGATGTCGTCGCCGCTGACCGCGGCGAGGGCGCGCAGGACGGCGAGTCCCTCGCGGTTCGCCCTGCGTAGGGCGCCGCGCACGATGGCCGGCCCGACGCTTGCCTCCACTTCCACAAGCGCCTCAAGGGGAAGCGGCAGCTTGTAGAAGCCGCCGAGTATCGCGCTCGCCCACGACTCGGCAAACAGCGGGTCGTCTTCGGCAAGGATCTCCCGGCCGCCCGCGAGAGCGTTGCGGACCAATCCGGTCATGGGGAAGAGGCTCGGCTTGCGCGCGGCGGGCCGCTTCGCCCTGCGCGACTTGCGGCGGGGCTTCCCCGATCCCTTCTTGCCCTTGCTCGTCGCCATGGGGGCATTCTCTCAGGTCGATACGATGTGTTGTCAACAGGCGTGCGGATCTGCGCCTGGCGCGGACCCGCTCGGGGGACGGTGTAGAAGCCAGATCCAGGTGGTAGCATCCGCAAACGGCAAGCAGAGCCCCGGGGAGGGACCACCTATGTGCACCGATCTGCGTCTTGTGCGGCTCAAAGACCTGCGCGTTTCGGGCCGGACCATGGATTTCGCCTACGAGCTCGGGTCCCGGGTGCAGGTGGTCCCCGTCGGGCTGGAGTGGTCGGCCACCGCGACCGGCACCCCGGTGGAGGCGCTGCAGTGGACCAACGCCCACGGCTACGTCGCCATGGACGCCTTCGGCTTCGACTGGGCGGCCTGTGACGGCCTCAACGACGCGGGTCTGTCGATCGGCACCCTGTGGCTCCCGGAGACCGACATCCCGCTGGCCCCGCCGACGTCCGGCGCCGCGCCGGCGATCGATCTCATCCACTTCGGCTCCTGGATCCTGGGCACGTGCGCCACGGTCCAGGAGGTGCGCGACGCCTTCGCGACTGTGCAGGTGTGGAACGCTCAGGTCAAGAGGCTGTGGCCCGACGACCGCACCATGCCGGACGTGGTGAAGCCGCTGCTCGACTTCGCGTTTCCCATGCACCTGGCGGTGCACGACGCGCACGGCGGCGACCTCGTCGTCGAGCTCCTGCACGGGGCGCCCGTCTTTCACGACAACCCCGTGGGCGTGCTCACCAACTCGCCGACCTTCGACTGGCACGCGACGAACCTGCGTAACTACGTCAACCTGACGAACGTCGAGGCCAAGCCGCTGAACCTGATGGGCCTCGCGGTCGATCCGACCGGCAACGGGACCGGGCTGCTCGGCCTGCCCGGCGACGTGACTCCGCCGTCGCGGTTCGTCCGGGCCACCGTGCTGGCGGCCGTGTCCACGGCGGCGAACGACGCGCGCGCCGCCGTGAACCAGGTCTTCCACGCCCTCGACCTGGTGCACGTCCCCCGTCAGGTGGCCGCCTCCGGCGACTACACGCAGTGGTACGTGGCGCGCGATCACGACGAGCTTGTCTACTACGTGCGCACCTACGACTCGTGGGTCACGGACGCCCACGACCTCAAGGCCCTGAGCGTGTCCGACCCTGCCACCAAGCAGCGCGCGCTGCCTCTGCCGAGCGCCTGACCCGGCGCGGCCAACGGACCGTCGCGG
>JBAXRL010000650.1:0-2485 GCA_037131205.1 Actinomycetes bacterium
CCAGAGGAAGAAGGGGACGTCGGAGCCCACGGCCGCGGCCACGTCGTGGCGCAGCCGCGCCGACAGATCGAGGGCGAAGAGCCGCTCGAGGGCGACCAGCGTGGCGGCGGCGTCGGAGCTGCCGCCGCCGAGGCCGCCGCCGTGCGGCACGTGCTTCTCGATGGTGACGCGCACCTCGAAGGCGCGCTCCAGGCGCGCCTCCAGCTCGCGCACCAGCCTGGCGGCGAGATTCTGCTCGCCGGGCGCCACGTCGCAGACGACGTCCAGCCCGGCCCCCGGCGTGTGCTCCACGAGCACGCGGTCGGCGAGTGTCACGGGGACCATCAGCGAGGCGATCTCGTGATAGCTGTCGGGGCGCAGCGGCCCGACGAGCAGCGCCAGATTGAGCTTCGCCGGGGCGATGACCTCGACCGGCGCCGCGGGACTGTCGTCGCGCGCGCTCATCGCGCACCCTCCTTGAGACCCGCCCTCATCATGCTTGCCCGTCACTCGCGATCGCGCCCGAGGGCCACCCCAGCGCCCGCGCCAGCGTCACCCACCGCAGCGGCGCGAGCTCTTCGGGGCGCGCCGCAGGGCTCAGCCCGACCTCTTCGAGAGCGCGCAGGATGTCGTCGCGCGACAACGTCACCCCGGCGCGCGCCGCGCCGGCGAGCGTGTTGGTGAGCACCTTGCGGCGCTGGCCGAAGGCGCGGCGCACGAGCTGGTCCATGGCCGCGTACTCGGCCGCCGTGAGCGCCGACGCCTCGCCGCCCGCCGCGGGCGGGCGCCGCGCGAAGGTGATGAAGCTGGAATCCACGCGCGGCTGCGGACGAAACGCGGCCGGCGGCACCGCGCGGACCTCCTCACGGCGGCAGGCGAGCTGCGTGAGCACCGAGACCGCCGAATAGGCCTTCGTCGAGGGCGCCGCGAACAGGCGCTCGCCGAGCTCCTTCTGCACCATCACCGCCCAGCGCGACAGCAGTGGGAGCCCGGCGATCGTGGTCATGATCAGCGGGATGGCGATGTTGTAGGCGAGGTTGGCGACCAGCGCCGTGGGCGGCGGGTCGAGCGTCGCGAGATCCTGTCTGAGAGCGTCTCCGGAGTGCACGACGAGGTTGGGGCGCTCGGCGGCCAGCTTCGCCAGCCGCGACGCGTAGCGGTGGTCGATCTCGTAGGCGTGCACGAGCCGCGCCCGCTCGAGGAGCGGCCGCGTGAGCTGACCGTCGGCGGCCCCGACCTCCAGGACCACGTCGTCGGGGCCTACCGCGGCCTGCTTGACGATGGCGCGCAGGATGTTGCCGTCGACGAGGTGGTTCTGGCCGTAGCGGTGCAGGGCGTGCGGCCGCGGGGGGCGACTGCGGTCGCCCGCGGCTTGCCCGTCTCCGCCCGAACCGGCGCCGCCGGACCTCCGGGCGCCGCCTGTGGGACGTCCGGCCACCCTCACCCGCCTTCCGGGAGCCCGAAGGCGCGGCGCGCGTTGGCCGTCGTGACCGCGGCGACGCGCGCCGCGTCCCAGCCGCGGGCTTCAGCGACCACTGCAGCCGTGTACACGACCCAAGCCGGCACGTTGCTGTTGCCGCGATTGGGCGCCGGGCTGAGGAACGGCGCGTCAGTCTCGACCATGAGAAGGTCCTCGCGGACGCGCGCGGCGGCGGCGCGCAGGTCGCCGGCGTTCTTGTAGGTGACGTTGCCGGCGAAGCTCGCATAGTAGCCGCGCGCGTTGCACTCGTCCACGTACCGCGGCAGGGAGAAGCAGTGCATCACGACCGTCAGGTCGCCGGCCTCATCGGCGAGCTGCGCCATGGCCTCTTCCCCGGCCTCGCGCACGTGGACGACGAGCGGCAGGCCGACGCGGCGGGCCAGCGCGATCTGCGCGCTGAAGGCGCGGCGCTGGGCGTCGCGCGGCGAGAGGTCGCGGTAGAAGTCGAGGCCGCACTCGCCGACGGCGACGACGCGCTGATGGGCGGCGAGCTCCTCGAGCTCGCCGAGCAGCGCGTCGTCGAGGCTGCTCGCGTCGTGCGGATGCAGGGCGACGGTCGCGTACACGCCCTCGAAGCGCTCGGCGAGGCCGATCGCAAGCTTCGATGTGGCGACGTCGATGCCGATGCTGACGATGGTCTCGACGCCGGCCTCGCGGGCCTGCTCCACGGCCCCGCCGGCGTCGTCCAGCATTTCCAGGTGACAA
The DNA here is from genome assembly GCA_037131205.1 of Actinomycetes bacterium. Lineage (GTDB taxonomy): Bacteria > Actinomycetota > Thermoleophilia > UBA2241 > UBA2241 > CAIXSE01. The sequence goes on from JBAXRL010000650.1 coordinate 2,165, forward strand.
TGGGAATCGATCAGCGTCATGGGCTCAGGTGGCGATCGGCGCGGCGCGCACGTCCCGGTGTGGCTCCGGCGGCACTGACGGCGGCACGAGGCGCCGCGCTCAGGCGCCGGCCTCGATACGCGGAAAGAGCGGCGGGGCCACGACCACCGCGGCGGGCGTGAGGCCGGCCCAGGCGGCCTTCTCGAGCAGCAGGTCGGCGTCGCCGTGCGCCTGGCCGAGGCGCCGCAGGATCTCCTCGGCCGTACCGGGGATGACCGGATAGATGACCAGCGCCACGAGGCGCAGGCCGGCCGCCAGCCCGTGGAGCACCATGTCGAGGCG
>JBAXRL010000651.1:0-2474 GCA_037131205.1 Actinomycetes bacterium
CGCCGCTGCCCTCCTCGACGAGCTCGATGCCGAGGGCGACGTTGTTGAGGCCGATCGTGTGGCGCCCGCGCAGGTCCAGCGGCAGAAGCTGGTAGATCGTGCCGTCCTTGTCGATGATGAAGTGCGCCGACGTGCCCGGCAGATCGTTGGGGATGCCGCTGGGATTGGGCGTGTTGGAGTCGAACAGCGACCAGGCGCTCCGCCAGTCGCCGCCGGCGGTGTAGTGCAGGACGACGACCCTGGGCGCGAGCACAGTGCTCGATTCGCCGTAACGCTTGAGCGAGTAGGCCGCCATCTGCTTGCGGCGCTCGGCGCCGAAGGCGATGGGCTTCTGGACGATGTGGGGCCGCGGCGGGGCGACCGCCTCGGGCTCGCCCGTCTCGGTGGGCCGTGGCGCCGGCGTGGGGCTCGCCGCCGCCACGGCCGACGCGGACGGCGACGGCGATGATCCGCCGCTCGAGGCTGCGGATGAGGGCGACGCGACGGCGACGCCGGCCGCCGGTCTGTCCTCGTGGTCCCCGCGCAAGGTGGGGATGGCGAGAAAGTAGAACAGCAGGAAGCCCACGCAGCCCGCGGCGACGATCAGGCCGATGAGGCGCTGCCGCCTCACGTGTCGGCGCACGGCCTCCCGGCGTTCGCGCCGGTCATGGTCCTGCACGGGGGGTCTCCTGGTGCTTGCGGGCTTCAGATGTCAGTGGGCCGCCAATCGTGGCGCAGACCGTTGCCGTACTTGGCGGCAAGGCGGTTGTAGATGCGCACGAGCTCCGTCTTCCAGACCAGGGCCTGCTGGTTGTCCGGCGTAGCGGCGCCCTTGTCACCCTGCCCATAGGCCCAGTCCAGATAGTGGTAGTCCGCGGCGAGCGCGTGGGTCATCGCCTTCTTGAAGGCGCTGCGACAGGCGCGCGCGTCGTCGTTGTCGGGCGCCGCGAGGTTACCCAGCCGCCGCCGCACCTCGGTGCGATTGTCGATCACGTTCTGGATGAGCGCGGGCGCGTCAGCGCTCGGTGTACTGGGCGCCGTGGCCTGCGCCAGCCCGTCCATGCCCTTGCCCGACAAGTGCATCAGAGGCTCCACCTTCTTGAGGAAGGCTGCCATCTCGGCGGCCATGTCGGACGCGCCCGGGGGCGCGGTCGTAGCGTTTCCGTCGGGGGTGGTCGGCGACGGCGTGGGCGACGGCGAGAGGGTGACGTCGCCGGCGCCAGGCGGGCCTGCGCCGCCTTTGTCGTGGAGCATCACGTAGGCCACCGCCACGCCGACAGCCGCCACGGCGATCAGAGCGGCCACGAGCACCAGCCAGCGGCCCCACGACGCACCCCCCGCGGGGGCCGCGCCCTGGGGCGGCGGGTAGCCCACGGGGGGCTGCGCTCCCTGGCCCGCTCCATACGCACCCGCCGCCGCGGCGCCGACCCCCACCATGGCGGCGGCCGCCGCGCGACCGGCGGCCCTGGCCACGCCGCAGTGGCCACAGAACTGGGCGTCTGCGTCGTTGACCTGGCGGCAACCGACGCACTCCCAGCGGCCGCCGGCTTGACTGGACGCGGCCGGCGGCGGCCCAGCGGGCACGACGTAGTCCTGGGGCGGCGCGGCGACCATTGTCGCGCCCGTCCGCTCGACGGTGGCGGCGTCGCTCGGCGGCCGCTCCAGCCTCGTCGCCGTCGGGGGCGCGGCGAAGACCGGTGCGCCCTGCGGCCCCAGCCCCCGCCGCAGGGCGGCCGCCAGCGCCTTCCCCGTCTGGAAGCGCTCGCCGGGGTCCTTGGCCAGCGCCGTGCGCATGAGGCCGTCGATCAGCGGCGGCAGGTCGGCGTTGAGCGGGCTCACGGCCGGCACCGGCGCCGTGATGTGCTTCACGAGCACGGTGGCCAGGGTGTCGCCCTCGTAGGGCACGTGCCCCGCCAGCAGCTCGAAGAGCATCACGCCCAGCGAGTAGATGTCGGTGCGCCCGTCCACGGCGATGCCCTGCGCCTGCTCCGGCGACATGTAGTAGGCCGAGCCCATGACCGTACCGGTGGCCGTGTGTTGCGCGACGCCGACGATCTTGGCGATGCCGTAGTCGGTGAGCACCGGCTCGCCCTGCGCGGTGAGCAGCACGTTGGACGGTTTGATGTCGCGGTGGATCATGCCCTGCCGGTGGGCGTAGTCGACCGCCGAGCAGAGCGGCTCGAAGAGCTGCAGCACCTCGGCCGTCGGCAGGCGGCGCCCCCCGGCGGCGACCTCGCGGAGGTGCGCCGAGAGGGTGAGGCCATCGACGTACTCCATGACCATGAAGTACAGGTCGTCGATGCGGTCGAAGTCGACGACGCGCACGATGTTGGGGTGGCGCAGGGCGGCCACCGCCCGCGCCTCTCGCTGGAACCTGCCGAGCATGTTCGGGTCGCTGGCGAGATGCGCGTGCAGCACCTTGATGGCCACGGTCTGCTCCAGGCCGGGGTGCGTGGCCCGGTACACGGTGGCCATGCCGCCCTGGCCGACCAGCG
>JBAXRL010000652.1:0-2473 GCA_037131205.1 Actinomycetes bacterium
GCCGCGCCGGCGTCAAGGGCGAGCAGCTCGAAGAGGTCATCTTCGGCAACGTCATCCAGGCGGGCCTGGGCCAGAACTCCGCCCGCCAGGCCGAGATCAAGGCCGGCATCCCCGTCGAGGTGCCGGCGATCACCGTCAACCGCGTCTGCGTCTCCAGTGCTTCCGCCCTGGCGATGGCGGCCAACGCCATCAAGGCCGGCGACGGCGACATCTTCCTGGTCGGCGGCATGGAGAACATGAGCCGCGCGCCGTGGGCGCTGCAGAACGGCCGCAGCGGCTACCGCATGGGCATGCCCACCGACGAGATGTACGACACCATGGTGTGGGACGGCCTCTGGGACGCCTTCGGCAACTACCACATGGGCGTGACCGCTGAGAATCTCTGCGAACAGTTCGGCATCACCCGCGAGCAGCAGGACGAGGTCGCCTACAAGAGCCACGTCAACGCCGTGGCGGCCATCGACGGCGGCCGCTTCAAGGACGAGATCGTCCCGGTCGTCATACCGCAGCGCAAGGGCGACCCCGTGATCATCGACACCGACGAGTGCCCGCGCCGCGACGCCAGCCTTGCGTCGATGGCGAAGCTCAAGCCATTCTTCAAAGAAGGCGGCGTCGTGACCGCGGGCAACGCCTCCGCGCTGAGCGACGGCGCCAGCGCCGTCGTTGTGACGTCGCGCAAGAAGGCCGCCGAGCTGGGCCTCAGGCCGATCGCCACGTTGGTGAGCTACGCCACCGCCGCCGTCGAGCCTTCCATCATGGGGCTCGGCGAGACCAAGGCCGCCCAGATGGCTCTCACGAAGGCGGGCCTCACGGCGGGGGACGTCGATCTGGCCGAGCTCAACGAGGCCTTCGCCTGCGTCGCCGCCCTCGCCACTCGCGAGCTCGGCCTCGACCCCGGCATCGTCAACGTGAACGGCGGCGCCGTGGCCCTCGGCCACCCGCTCGGCAACACCGGCACGCGCATGGTCGTGACGCTCATCCACGAGTTGCAGAAGCGTGGCAAGACGATCGGCCTCACCGGCGCCTGCGTGGGCGGCGGCCAGGGCGCCGGCTCGGTCATCAAGGTAGAAGGCTAAGAGGACCGACGGAGGATGCCCGCGCGCGGAAGCTGCTCGTCGCGGCCGCGCACGGACACACCCCGGAGGGGAAGGAGAAGGAATGAAGGAAGGCAACAAGTTCGGCGCCCACCGGGTCATTGAACCCAAGGGAGTGCTGCCGCAGCCGGCGAAACGCATCGACAACACGATGGAGATCTACGACAACGAGATCCTCATCGACGTCGACACGCTGAACGTGGACGCGGCAAGCTTCACGCAGATCGAGGAGGCCGAGGGCGGCGACGTGCAGAAGATGGCGCGTCACAGCCTCGACATCATCGCCAGCCGCGGCAAGCACCACAACCCCGACACCGGCTCGGGCGGCATGCTGCTCGGCACCGTCGCGGCCATCGGCCCCAAGCTCGCCGACCGCGACCTCAAGGTCGGCGACCGCATCGCCACCCTCGTCTCGCTGTCGCTGACACCTCTCAAGGTCGACGAGATCATCTCGATCAACAAGGACACCTGCCAGGTCAAGGTGAAGGGCCAGGCGATCCTTTTCGAGACCGGCATCTACGCCAGGATGCCCGCCGACATGGACGAGGCGCTCGCGCTCGCGATCCTCGACGTGGCCGGCGCTCCGGCGCAGGCCGCCAAGCTCTGCAGGCCGAGCCAGACCGTGTTCATCATCGGCGCCGGCGGCAAGAGCGGCCTCCTGTGCGCCTACGAGGCCCGCAATCGCGTCGGCGTCACCGGCAAGGTCATCGGCCTCGTGCACGGCGACGCCGGCAAGAAGCGCCTGGAGAAGACCGGGTTCTGCGACCACATCTTCCAGGGCAGCGCCACGGACCAGCTGTTCGTGTACGAGGAGGTCAAGAAGGCGACGAACGGCGAGATGGCCGACCTGACCATCAACTGCGTCGACATCCCGGACACCGAACTGGCCTCGGTCCTCGCGACCAAGGACGACGGCATGGTCTATTTCTTCAGCATGGCGACGAGCTTCACGTCGGCCGCGCTGGGCGCCGAGGGCATTGGCGCCGACACCACCATGCTCATCGGCAACGGCTATACCAAGCACCACGCCGAGATCTCTCTGGCGGACGTGCGCCAGAGCCCGATCCTCATGGATCTCTTCAAGGAGACCTACGCGACCGGCGCCGGCAACCCCGAGCCGGTCAATATGAAGGCGTAGCACGCTGGGACTGGGCGGCGGCGGGCGGCCGCAGCCCATGCGCCGCGGTCGGCGAGCCCAAGCGAGGCGGCGCCGGTGTGCACGATGAAGCGAGGGCCGGGGGGCCGGGAGAGGCGCCTCCTGGCTCCCCGGCCTCACGTGTGGCGCGAAACCGGGGCAGCGCCGAAGCGGGCGGCACCGGCTCTCGTCACGGCCGTAACGACAAGCGGGGCCGGTGTTTCACGTGAAACACCGGCCCCGC
>JBAXRL010000653.1:0-2473 GCA_037131205.1 Actinomycetes bacterium
CTGGGCTGGTTCGACGGCAACCCGGCCAACTTGCACGCGCTGCCGCCGGTCGAGTCGGGCAAGGGGTACGTCGAGCTGGCCGGCGGCGCCGACGCGCTGCTCGCCAAGGCGAGGGAGGCCTTCGCGCGCGGCGAGCACCGTTGGACGGCGCAGCTCGTGAACCACCTCGTGTTCGCCGACCCGGACAACACCGCCGCGCGGGAGCTGCAGGCCGACGCGCTCGAGCAGCTGGGCTACCAGGCGGAGTCGGGGCCGTGGCGCAACATCTATCTCAGCGGCGCCAAGGAGCTGCGCGACGGAGTGGTGAAGGTCACGGTGCCGGACCCCGCGAACCCGGACGTGCTCGCCGCCATGAGCATCGACCTGCTGCTCGACTACCTGGCCATTCGGCTCAATGGGGAGCGCGCGGCGCAGGCCGACGTCGCCGTCACGCTCGTGCTCAGCGACCTCGAGGAACGCTACGCCATCGAGGTCGCCAACGGCGTCCTCAACTACACGCAGGGCCGGGACGCCGCCGGCGCTCAGCTCACGGTCACCACGTCCCGTGGTGCGCTCATGGAGCTGCTCGCCGGCGGAGCGGCCGCAGCCGCGCAGGCGGTGCAGGCCGGACAGCTCAAGCTGGATGGCGACCCCAGCAAGCTGGCCGAGCTCATGGGCCTGCTCGACGAGTTCGAGTTCTGGTTCGACATCGTGACGCCCTGACACGGCCGCGGCGGCACAGACTGCCGGGATGGCGACTGAGGGCCGGCCGGCATCGAGGGGAACTGGATACGCACCGTCCCCGGCGACCGGGTGACATCACACTGCAAGAAGGAGGACTCTCGTGAGAAGTCATCGTCGGACGATCGCGACGCCACTCGCCGCCGCCTGCCTTGTCGCGCTGGTCGCGCTGGCCGCCGCCTGCGGCTCGACACAAGGTTCGAGTGATACGAGTCCCGCCGGCAGCGGCGCGTTGGTCGGCCCCGTCTGGAAGGCGACTGAAGTCGCAGGGACGGCGGTACCGTCGGGAGACGCCGCCACCGAGATCACGGCGGTGTTCGCCGATGGCCAGGTGTCGGGCTCGGGTGGAGTCAACCGGTACAATGCAGGCTACGAGACGCCATCCCCCGATGGGATCTCGATCGGGACCATCGCCGCGACGCAGATGGCCGGTCCGCCAGCCGCCATGAAGCAAGAGGCGGCGTACTTCGCGGCGCTGGCCGAAGCCTCCAGCTACGCCGCGACCGCCGACTCGCTGACACTCGCGGACGACCAAGGCACGACCCTCGTGCGCTTCGAGAGCGTTCAGCCCACCGCGCTCCAGGACACCGAGTGGCATGCCCTTGCCTACAACAACGGCAAGGACGCGCTCGTCGGGGTCACGGCGGCAGGCGACATCACGGCTGTGTTCGCCGCCGACGGCGCCTTGAGCGGCAACGCGTCGGTCAACCGGTACTCGACCACCTACACCACGTCGGGCGCCTCCATGACCATCGACGCAGCCATCGCGACGACCAAGAAGGCCGGCGACGACAAGCTCATGAAACAGGAGGCCGCCTATCTGGCGGCGCTGCCCACGACCGCGACCTACACGATCGAGGGCGACGAGCTGTGGCTGCGCGACGCCAGCGGAGCCGCCGTGGCGCACTACGTCGCCAGGTAGCAGCGGCCGCGGGTGTGACCGCGAGGTACTGCGAAGGAGGCGCGCCGCGAGAGCACAGCCGGTGATGACAGACCGGGGGCCTCCGCGGATCGAAGAGCCGTCGCGCGAGCGTGTCGGCGCGTCTACGCGCGTGGCTGCGGTCGCTTGCCGTCTCCCGTAGGGACCTGCGGCGCGACGCCGTTGCGCGTATCCCCGGCGCGGTGGGCAGCGTGCCCGATGGCATCTCCGCCGCGGAGCTGGCCGGAGTCAACCCGGTACACGGCCTCTGCGCGAGCGGACACGGCGGTATTTGGTGGCTGTCAGGCTAGCGACCGGGTAGGCGACCGGACACCGGAAGCGATCACTGAGCGAGGCAGACGTTGTCGAGGAGACAACGTTGGTGCCCCCGGAAGGATTCGAACCTTCGACCTCGCGCTCCGGAGGCGCGCGCTTGTGTCGGTAGGGCACTTCCTCGACCTCGTCCAGTACGACGCCCTTGCCCTCGTGCTGGGCCGTGGCCCAGGACAAGGCATCCAGTATCTCGACGTCGTGGGCGAGGAGCTTGCGCACCGCTTCGGCGTCATCGAACTCCAACAGCAGAAACGTGTCCTCGGGATCGTCGTGAAAGCGCTCACAGTCGACCACTTCGTCCCAAACCAGCAGGTACCTGTCAGCACCCACACCCGAGGCTACTCACGACCGCGCCAGTAGAACGGCCGTCGCTTCTGGTGTGCGACTGCGAGGATGCGCAGCTCGTGCTCACGCACCGAATAGACGAGGGAGTAGGGGAACCGCAGCACACGACCATCCCCTTCGCTCAGGCGCGGGCGCGGCGACGGGCGCGCGGGCGAC
>JBAXRL010000654.1:0-2470 GCA_037131205.1 Actinomycetes bacterium
ACGATCCCCAAGGCCCAGGTGGCCGCCCTCACGGCGAAGAACCTCGCCATCCTCCCCGTGGTGCCCGTTTCGTTCCGCTTCCAGTGGGATTCGGGTATCAGCTGGTGGTTCAACCTGCCCATGGCGTCGGACGGCACGTTCGACTTCTCGGCCAGAAAGGGCACGTTCTACCACGACGGCAAGCTGCGCTTCGTCAACGTGCTGACCAACCAGAATCTGCTCATGGGCGGTCTGCGGGTGGTCTTCACGAATGCGCAGACCATCGCCCTGTCGTCCGCTATCGGCACGGCGCCCACTACCCGCGCCAACGTTTTCACGGCCACGAACCTGCCCAAGTACACCAAGCAGGGCAAGACCATCAAGGTCGACGGCATCCAGTTCAAGCTCACCGACGCCGGCGCTCTGGCCATCAAGACGGCGCTCGGCCTGGACATCTCCACCACGACCATCTTCGCGGACACCGACCTGCAGTTCAAGATCAAGTAGGCGCATGACGCGCGAAAGGGCGGCGGCGGGCGCGCAGCGCCCGCCGCCGCCCTTTCCGTCTTCAGCTCGCGAGGACCGCCTCGAGGTCCGCTTCCAGTGGCGGCAGGTCGCCGCGCACCGTCTCCCAGAGGATCGCGGGGTCCACGCCGAAGTACTCGTGTACGACGACGTTGCGCATGCCGCGCAGCGTGCGCCAGGGCACCGCGGGGTGCGCGTCGAGGATAGGCTCGGGGATCCAGCGGATGGACTCGCCCATGGTCATGAGGTTGCGTACCACGGCGTCCATGGTGCGGGCGTCGCCGATGAACTCGGCGCACGTCATGCCGTCGGTGTAGGCCGCGATGGCGCGCAGGGCGGCGAGGATGTCGCGCACGCGAAAGCGCCAGTCGCGAAAGCGCAGCTTGGCCTGGCGCTCCTCGTAGCCCGGCGGGCGGCGCTCGGGATGGTCAGAAGGCACGCACGGCCTCCGCGATGATCTCGTCGCGCATCTCCGGGCGCAGGGCGGCCGGCGTCGCGAGGTCGATGCGCGTGCCCATCACGTCCGACAGAAAGTCGAGCAGGCGCACGAAGGTGAACAGGCCCACGTGCGCCTGCGGGTCGAACTCGACGAGCACATCGACGTCGCTGTGCAGCGTGGCCTGGTCGCGAGCCGTGGAGCCGAAGACCGCGATGTGACGCACCTTGAAGGTGCGCAGCTTCTCGCGGTTGCGGTCGAGGCGGCGGAGGGCTTCGCGGCGGCTCATGGCGGGATTGTAGCCGACGCCGGCGGGCGGCGGGTCGGTCCGCCGCCCCGCGCGTCAGCCCAGCGACCCGCCGCGAGCCTTGCGCAGCCGGCTCAGGAAGCCTTTGCCGAGGAAGCTGTCGGGGCCGAGCGCGCAGAGCCGCGCGAACAGCGGCGTCGTCACCGTGAAGGCGAGGACGTCGGCCGGCAGGTCGCCGCGCATGGCGACGTCCGTCCCGCCGATCACGGCCTGCGGCTCGTCGAGGTCGCGGAACGGCACAACGAGCTCGGAGCAGCCCGACCCGAAGGGGACCGTCACCGGGTCGGGTTCTCCCCAGGCATGATGGTGGTAGGCGCCGTGCTGGAGCGCGCTGAGCTGGTCGGGGTTCACCCAGAAGGTGATCGTCCTGAGGTGGGCGGCGAGCGCCGGCCGGAGCGGCCCGACGAGCACGTGGCCGTGCTCGGGCCGGTACGTCGGGGCGTTATCGATCCAGTCGGCCATGAGTTGACGCGAGGCGCGCAGACCCTCGTCGCCCCAGAGGAAGTCGATGAAATCGTCGCGCTCGCGGGTCTGCACGCCGAAGAAGGCGCGGCCGCAGCCGCCGCAGCCGAAGTTGTCTGCGGTGAGGTGCAGCGTCTCGCCCTTGAGCCAGCAGCGGTAGAAGCGGAAGACGCAGGGGCCGCGGCCGGATCCCGGCTTGGGCGCCACGAGCGGGGCGAACACGTCGGGGTCGGGGGCGTCGTAGAAGCCGAGCAGCGGAGTGCGCAGGTCGAGCGCGGCGATGAGCGCTTCGGGGTCGGGCTGGCTGGTGAGCGGCACGGTGACCTCCATCGCGTGGGGGGTGGCTCCGCGATTGTACGCCGCGAGCCGCGGTCGTTGGTCACCTGCCCCTGTTGCGTGGACGCGGCGCTGCCGTAGAATCCTGCGCAGCGCCGCATCCGTCGGCGCGCGGCTCACTATCGAAGGGCGACCGGTGACCCCGGTCGCCAGAAGGGACCAGTCATGCGAAGCTCGGATCTCACGCGGTCGCCGCGTCCGCGGCGCCTCCTCGTCCTCGCCGCCCTCGCGGCGGCAGTGCTTCTTGTCGGCGTGGCCGCGCGCCCGCCCGCGGCCGCGGCCGGCGGCGTCGGCAAGTGGACCGACCTGAGCGGCGCCACGGGTACCAACCTCACGCAGGTCGGCCTCGTCACGACCCCGGACGGCCTCCTGCACGTGGCGTGGGCCTGCGACTCGGCGACGTCCGGCAAGCAGGACCTCATGTA
>JBAXRL010000655.1:0-2466 GCA_037131205.1 Actinomycetes bacterium
TAGGGCCTATCCCAATAGGTCTGCACGCACGGATGCGCCCGTGGACACATCGCGGCTGCGGCCCCTCCCCGGATCCCCACGTAGCTGGGCTACGAGGGAACCGTCTCGTGACCGCCCCGCTCGGTCCCCGAACGCCCCGCACGCACATCCCTATCGGGATAGGCCCTTACGGGCGCGTCGGGTGCCCCGCCATCGCGCTCACTGACGAAAGCGAAGGCGCTGTTTCTCGAGAGTGCCGGCGCCGGTATCCTGAGCGCCGGGTGGGTGGACTATCGTCAACCGTCACAGGCTGTGCCCGACGAGGCGCCACGGGAGTTCGCCGAGGACATCGTCGGCCGGGTCGCCATCGTGGTCCTGGCGCCGTGCGTCGCCGACTTCAAGCGCCTGCGCCTGACTGCTCATCTGGCCGGCGACGTGGCCGAGGCGCTGCCCTACTTCAACGCCGAGATGCCGCAGGGATCCTATACAGCCAAACTGCCCGTGTTCACCTACATGGACGGCCATCGCCTGGTGTCGCTGTTCCGCGACCGCGTCGCGGTGGCCAGGACCGACGACATCGTCGATTCGTGGGCGAGCCTCGAGCGCGTGCGTTGTCTGGTGAACGACGTCTGGGCGCGGCGCCACGAGATCACCCCGTCGTTCGAGCGGCGCCGGCGGCCGCCGGCGCCGGAGGTCTACAAGCGCCTGCCGGGCACGAACTGCAAGGCCTGCGGCGAGCCCACCTGTACCGCCTTCGCCTGGGCCGTGTGGCGCGGTGACGCCGAACCTCAGCTGTGTCTGCCGGTGTTCGAGGGCGAGCGCGGCGACCTCAAGGGCGCGCTGCTGTCCATCTGTTCCGGGTTGGGGCTCGAGCAACGTTGACGTTCGCGCTCCTCGGACGCGGCCAGCCGGCGGGCGCATGGTCGAAAGCGGCCGAATCCGTTGACGGTACTTCCAGCGATACCGTTGGAAGTACCTCCAACGGGATCGCCAACGGAATACGCCCGCACAGCAACCATGCCGGGGCGGCGACCACGGCCTTCCGCGGCTGACGGAAGATCATGCCGCGGCCGTCTGAAAGAGCCATTCCCCCATCAGTTCTCCTGGCGGGCACAACGCCACCCGCGGCGGGTGAAGACGGAGGGTCGGGCAGGCTGTCTTCCCTTCAGAGACGCGTGATCGCCTCAAGGTCGCCCTGCGACGGAGGTCCATCATGTCTCCGGCTTGCCTGCCCCGTTCTCCTGCGTCTCGGGAATCGTCACATCGGCCGGCAGCACGCGCTCCAGCAGGTACGCCAGGGCGATGAACACGGGCAGCGTCACCGCCGTGCGCACCAGCGAGAACTGCCAGCCGAGAAAGGCGACCTCGAAGGTGAGCATGGGGATCTTGAGGGCCGAGAAGGCGCCGAGGTAGATGAACACGTTGCGCGGCGCCGTGCCCTTGCGCCACAGCGCGACGGCGACGGGGAAGGCGCCGTACAGGGGGCCGGCCTGCAGGGTCCCGAGCAGCACCATCCAGAGGATGGCGAGGGGCCCCGAGTCGCGGCCCACGTGCCGCTCGACGACGCGGCGCGGCACCCACACATCGAAGAGGCCGACGAGGACGAACATCGCCGGCAGGAAGGCGGCCATCTCGAGCGAGAAGGTCAAGAAGCCGGCGCCGGCCTCGCGGCCGAAGGCGAACGGCGTCACCAGGCGGTCGTAGGCCCAGAGGGCGAGGACGAGTGCGACCAGCGCCCAGGGGAACGCGGTCTTCGATGCCTTGAGCACACGTTTCACTGGGGACGCCGCCGTCAGCTCAGGATCGCGGCCATGACGAGCGCCACGACGACGGCGCCGCCGAACGCGAGCAGGTTGCGCCAGACGGCGATGCGGCGGCCGAAGAACTCGATCTCGATGGGCAGCGTGACGACGCCCACCATGAGCAGCGTGGTGATGAACGCGGCGAGCACCGCCACCGTGGCGCCGTGATCCTTGAGCACGCCGGCCAGGGGGAAGGCGACGAAGCCGGGGATGAGCGCGATGCTGCCGACGAGCAGGGCGGCGACGAACGGCACGGGGCCGCCGCCGCCCAGCCAGCGCTCGAGGGTCGCCGGGTGCACGGCGGCCATCAGCAGGCTCACGGCCGCCAGCACGGCGACCAGCGCGGGCAGGAGCTTGACGAACATGCGCAGGCCGCGGCGCACGCCCATGAGCGTCTTGCGCCGGTCGGCGATGAGCGAGGCGATGACGGCGAGCGCCGTGATGGCCAGCAGTATCTCCATCAGACGTTGGCGGCCGGCGAGTCCGCGGGCGCGCCTTTGCAGAGCACCGCGACGATCAGGGCCGGCTCCAGAGCTCGCAGCGAGCGAGTGGTCGCGCCGCCGGGGATGTAGACGGCCCCCGGCGCCGCGACGAGCTCCTCGTCCGCCCCGGACGTGACCAGCACCGAGCCGCGCAGCATGACGAACACGACGTCGTCGCTCATCTGGCAGGGCGGGATCGCGCC
>JBAXRL010000656.1:0-2463 GCA_037131205.1 Actinomycetes bacterium
GATCGAGGCTGGCCGTGGTGCGTCTGGCGATCTCGTTGAGCAGCTCCGCCTCGCGATTGCGGCGCTCGAGGTCGCCGATCAGCAGCGCGTTGTCCATGGCCAGACCGGCGACGCGACACACGGCCTCCACGAGGCCGATCTCGTCGCCGGTGAACACGCGCTCGCGGCGGGTCTCCGTGAGCTCCAGGGTGCCGACGACCGCGCCCTTGGCGATGAGCGGCGCCACGAGGTAGCTCCTGACGTTATGCGCCGCCAGCCACGCCCGGCTGTCGGCGTCGATGCGCGGGTCGTCCAGCGACGTGACGGCCACCGTGCGCTGGGTCTCGATCACGAGACGCGTCACCGGCCAGCGCTCCAGCCCGACGAACACGCCGGGCACGGTCCCCTGGGTCGGTCGGCCCAGCGACGAGGTCGCCACGCACTCCACCCGCTCGTCGCCGGCGACCAGGAAGGCGCTGCACCTGCTCACGTCGGCGACGGCCCGCAGGCGCTCGGCGACCATCGCCAGAAGCTGACGGGTGTCGAGGGCGCCCGACAGCTCGGCGCTGACCTCGTTGAGCAACGCCGCGCGCTGGGCGCCGCGGTCGAGCTCACCGTACAGGCGCGCGTTGACGATCGCCTGCCCCGCGACCTGGCTGAGCCCGCGCAGCAGGTCCAGCTGCCCGAAGGAGCGCGGCGCGCTGCCGTAGAGCGCCGTGGCGCCGACGATCTGGACACCGTTGATGAGCGGGGCGATGACCCCCGAGCGGAAGCCGTACTGCGCCCAGCGCTGCTGCTCCAGCGGGCTGGCGCGGACGTCCTCAAGGACGTCCTCGATCACGACCGCACGGCCGGTCCTGAGCGCCTCACCCGTCAGCGGGTAGTCGGCCACCGGGAACTCCTGGCCGGCGAAGTCCTGCTCGGCGGCGTCCTTGTCGTCCACCGCGACCAGGGCGCGCAGCGACTCCCCGTCCACAGCGTAGATGTCGCAGGCCGCCGCCCTCGTGGCCCCACGCATCCGGCGCGCGATGGACAGGAGCACGCGCTCCACGTCGAGCGTCGAGCTGAACTCGAGGCCGCCCTCCACGAGCGTGCGCAGATCGCGGTTGCGCCCTTCCAGGCGGTCGCGCAGATCGGCGTTCTCCATGGCGCCGGCGACAAGCTGGCCCACCCCGGCGGCGAGCTCGATGCACTCCTGCCAATCGCGCGGATGGGCGCCGAAGAGATCGATGAGGCCGACCGCCGCGTCCTTGACCACGAGGGGGATGCAGAGCTCGCTGCGCAGGCCCTGCGCGAGCAGCGCGTCGCGCTCCTTCGCGTTGAGCTCCGACGCCTCGACATCGGCGATCACGAGGGTGCGGTGCTCGGCAAGCGCCCTGGCGCTCGTGGGATTGCCGGCGAGGTCGAGGACACTGCCCTCGTACGAGCTCAGAAAGCCGTCGGCGCCCGCACTCACGACGCAGCGATAGTCCTCGCCATAGATCTGGTAGATGTCGCAGTGCGCCGCCTGGACGGCCTGGAGAAGGCGCGTGGCCACGGTGCGCAGGAGCTGCTCCGCGTCGTAGGTCTGGGAGAGGAGCCGCGCGAGGTCGAAGAGCTCGCGCAACACCCTGGTGCGATCCTCGAGAGCTTCGAGCAGCAGCGCCTTCTCGAGAGCCCCGGCGACGACGTGCGCGGCGCCGCGGGCGTACTCGAGGGTCGACGGCGAGAAGCTGTCGGGCCGGTCGCCGTAGAGCTCGATGAATCCGACGACCCTGTCTTGGGCGAGCAGCGGGATGCAGAGCTCGCCGGCGAAGCCGTACTTGTCGTAGACCCGACGATCCTCCTCGCTGAACCGCGGGTCGTCCCTGTCCTTCACGTGCGCCACAACGCGCTCGGCGATCGCCTCTCGCGCCACCGCAAACGCATCCGTTCGCAGGATGTGGCCGACCGCGGCCTCGTCGGGACCACCGCGATCCAGGCTGACGAGGCAACGGAAGACGCCATCCTGCTCGAGTCTGAAGATGTCGCAGGTCACAGCGCCGGTGGTGGCGAGCATGCGTCCGGCGACCGCCAGCAACAGCCCTTCCATGTCGTCCCAATGGCGGGCCGCCTCACCGAGATCGGCGAGCGCCCGCAGGACCTCGCGCTCGCCGACGTCTGCATCGCGAGCGGAGCGCAGCAGGCGGTCGCGCGTCAAGCCCTCGAGGGCGGCCCGCTCGAAACGCCGGTGGCCGCCCGGGCTGCGCCGACAGGCCAGCACCCCCGCGTCGCTGGCGCGGCGCACGGTGGCCGGGCTCACGCCCAGCTCCGCCGCGGCCTCGGCCACGCTGAGCAGCCCGGATGTCGAAGGTCGTCGTGTCAAGGTCGTCCGCCGCCTCGCAGGGGAGGTATCGACAGTAGCGTACCAGAACTTAGGCAAATCTCTCCACGGCCGGAGTCGGTCAGCTCCTCCCGCGATGCGCCGCCTGCTGACCGGCGCTGGTGGATGGGCCGCTACAGGGC
>JBAXRL010000657.1:0-2460 GCA_037131205.1 Actinomycetes bacterium
TGGTCGCTGACGCGGTTCTGCGGGAAGTTGTAGGTGCGGATCTTCTGGGCGCGGTCGCCGCTGCCGACCATGGTGCGGCGCGCCGCGCCGCGCTCCTCGTCCTGCTTCGCCTGCTCGAGCTCGAAGAGGCGCGCCCGCAGGATGCGCAGGGCGCGCTCCTTGTTCTGCAGCTGGCTCTTCTCGTCCTGGCAGCTCACGGTGACGCCGGTGGGCACGTGCGTGAGCCGGACCGCGGAGTCGGTGGTGTTGACGCTCTGGCCGCCGGGCCCGCGGGCGCGGAAGATGTCGACGCGCAGGTCGTTGGGGCCGATCTCGATCTCGATGTCCTCGGCCTCGGGCAGCACGGCGACCGTGGCCGCGGAGGTGTGGATGCGCCCGGCGGCCTCGGTGGCCGGCACGCGCTGCACGCGGTGCACGCCGCTCTCGTACTTGAGCGCCGAGAAGGCGCCCCGGCCCTTGACCTCGAGCGTGACCTCCTTGTAGCCGCCGTTGTCGTTCTCGTTGGCGCTCAGGATATCGACCTCGAAACCCTTCGCCTGCGCGTAGCGCGTGTACATGCGCGCCAGCTCGCCGGCGAACAGCGACGCCTCGTCGCCGCCGGTACCGGCGCGGATCTCGATGATCACGTCCTTGGCGTCGTTGGGGTCGCGGGTGAGCATGCGTACGCGGATCTCTTCGCTGAGCTCCTCGAGCCGGCGGCGGCCCACGGCGAGCTCGTCCTGCGCGAAGTCGCGCATCTCGGCGTCGGAGGAGTCGTCGCCGAGGAGGCCTTCGGCGTCGGCCACGGTCTGCTCGGCGGCGCGGAAGCGGCGCGCCAGGTCGTAGACCTGCTGCAGTTCGGCGTGCTTGCGGGCGATGCCCGCGTAGCGCCCGCGGTCGCCGAGCACCTCGGGGTCGGCGAGCTGCGCGTTGAGCTCCTCGTAGGAGCGCTCGATCTCGTCGATGAGGTTGTCGATGGCGGCCATGCGCAGAGCTTACGCCATGACCTCCACGCCTTTCACCGGCGGGCGGTCCTGGGGCTCGAGCTCGATGATCTTCTCGAGCGCGGCGATGGCCACCTCGACCTGGGCGCTGTCGGGCTGCTTGGTGGTCATCCACTGCAGCGCGAGGCCGGGCGACATGATGGCCCGCACGACGACATTGTTCTCGTGGCGGCCGGCGAACTTGATGATCTCGTAGCTCACGCCGGCGATGAGGGGGATCAGGATGACGCGACTGAGGATGAGCAGATACCACGCCGGCCGGCCGACGAAGGCGAACACGAAAATAGCCACCACCATGACGATGAGCAGAAACGACGTGCCGCAGCGCAGGTGCAGCGTGCCGTAGTGCTCGACGTTCTCGACGGTGAGCTCGTCGCCGTGCTCGAGGGCGTGGATGCTCATGTGCTCGGCGCCGTGGTACTCGAAGACGCGGCGCAGGTCCGGGATCCGGGTGATGATGGCGAGGTAGACGAGGAAGATGCCCACACGCACGCAGCCCTCGATCGCCCAGAACAGGTACCCGTCACCGATCCAGCGGCTGAAGAGCCCGGTGAGGAACAGCGGCGCCACGAAGAAGAGGCCGATGGCGAAGGCGAAGGCGATGACGAGCGTGCCGCCGAGCTCCTTGCGGCTGAGCGGCCGCTCCTCCTCGCCGATGGATTCGTTGGCCGACATGGTGAGGGCGCGCACCCCGATGACCAGCGACTCGACGAGCGCCACGACGCCGCGGACGACCGGCGTCTTGAGGATCGGGTAGCGCGCCATCCAGCTCACCAGGGGGAACTCGTGGATGCCGATGGCGCCGTCGGGGCGGCGCACGGCGAGCGCCCAGTGGTCGACGCCGCGCATCATGACGCCCTCGATGACGGCCTGGCCGCCGACCTGGGCGCGGCGCGCCCACAGGGCGGCCAGGGTCACGAGCGCGAGCGCGTTACGGGTGAGGCGCGAGGTCATGGCGAAGGCGGGGCCTGGGCCGCGCGGCGGGCGCTCAAGCGCGCGCGGCGGCCGGGCCGTCGACGTCTTCGGGCTTGTACGGCTTGCCGCAGGTCATCTTGCCCTCCGGGCACGTGCTGTAGAGGCAACCGGGGCCGCTGCCCTCGAAGAGGTTGGGGGCCAGCTCCTTGACCATGCCGCGCATCTCCCAAGCCAGCGCCCTGATCTCCCACTGCGCGCGATTGCAGCAGCGCACGCGAAAGAAGTGGCGCAGCTCGCGGGCGTTCATGGTGACGACGATCCTGGTCTCGGCGGCGTTGGGCAGCACGAAGCGCGCGTCTTCTTGCACGCTCTCGCGGGTGCGGCCCTCGGCGAGGCCCAGCTCGACGAGCCTGTCGTAGGCCACGCGGGCATGCTCCATGGCCTCGAGAAACACGGCCTCGGCCGCGGCGTTGGCGGACACCGAGGGCGGGACGATGAAACTGTCGCCCGCCCCGAAGCTCACGTACCGCTGCGACTGCTGGTTGTAGCTGGCCACGCGGTG
>JBAXRL010000658.1:0-2460 GCA_037131205.1 Actinomycetes bacterium
GCCATCGTCGGCTGGAAGCCGAAGGCGAAGATGAGGATCGGCGTCATGAGCGCGCCGCCGCCCATGCCGGTGAGCCCGACGAGAAAACCGACCAGCAGGCCGGTCAGGCTGAGGTAGGGGTTGAGGTGGACGCCGACCGTCGCGTAGGCGGCGGCCACCACGAGCGCCCAGCCGCCGATGCCCAGCGCCCAGCGCAGCTTCCAGGCGCCGGTGGGAACGGGGCCAGGGCGGAACGGCGGGATCGTGTTGTCGATGTCCGGGTCGAAGACGCCGTCGTCGGCCGGTGCTGGGGCACGCTCGTCGAGCGCCGGGGCGCCAGGCGCCAGTTCGACGGCGACGACGTTGCTCTCGCTCTCGGTCATGCGCTCCCCCGGTCGCTCGTGGTGCGCGCGCCGACAACGACGACGGCGCTTGAATGGGCGAGAGTATGGGGAGGCTCGGTTTATCTGTCAAATAAGCAGATCATATACATTGTTCGGCTGTCGGCCCACGGAGCCGGACAAGAACCGCTCAGTCTCCGGCTCATAAGGGTCGTTGATGGAAGCAGAGGCCGGCATGCGAAAAGCGAATAGGCCGGCGTTGCCGCCGGCGGCCCCGCGATCTCCTTGCTCGCGTTGACCACCAAGCTCCGGATAGGTCCATGCTCCGGGCCCTCCCCGCCACTGACCGCGAGGTCATTGGCGCGCATCTGGGTGGTAGTGACGAGGCGCCGAAAGGCTGTCCCCGCGCGGCTGCGCGAGCTCCATCCCCGCGTCCCGGGTCCTCTCTCTCGTTCGTCGGGCTCTTATTGGCAGAACGCAGCCAAGAACTCGTCCCAGCTCGGCAGGGTGGAGATCTTCATCTGCCGGTAGTAGGCGAAGTCGGTCGGGGCATACGGGTTCAGACCGCTCGCCGTGGCCGGCCACCAGATCGCCAGGCCGTGGCTGTTCTTGACCTGCTTGCTGGCGCTGATCCAGTTGACCGTGACGTCGGCGGCCACGGCGCTCATGAGCGCGTCGCACTTCGCCTTGATGACGGCATCCGCGACCTTGGCCTTGACGTTGTACGCCAGGTGCCAGAGGTCGAGCTCGATGTTGCCCGAGTAGAGCTGGGTGGCCCTTCTCGCGGCCGTATACGCGCTCCTGTACACAGGCAGGGCGTTCTTCATGGCGATCGCGAGCTGGTCGAGTGCGGTGAGCGTCGTCGTGAGCCGGGTGTCCAGCGCCACCGACGAGTAGGTATCGCTGTCCCCGAGTGCGGTCGAGGCGATCTTGTCGCTGACCTGCTGCGGCGTCAGCGCCGGAGTGGAGCGGATGGCGGCGATCACGGCGTCGTACTGGATGCCCTCCCAGTTGGTGTACGACTCAGAGCCGGCCATCGCTTTCGCGTACGGTTGCCAGTTGGCCGCCATCTCGATCATCTGACGCTGGCAGCAGTCCCAGGCCACCACGCCGACGGGGCCTGCCGTCTGCATGGCCGCCACCTGCTCGTCGTCGTCGAGCGTGCTGCCGCTGGTGTCGTCCTTGAAGTTGTAAGCGTTCGGCATCCACATGTAGCCGTGGTCCCAGAAGGCCAGCAAGTAGTTGGTGGCCGGGTAGCTGGACTTGGCCCACGTGACGAAGTCCTTGAGCGTCCGGGGGTCGCCCATGTCGCGCTCGCCCCAATCGGCCACGGCGCTGGCGGCGTCGGCGAGCATGCCCTGCGTGCAAAAGTAGACCTTGGTCGTCTGCCAGTCACCGCGGGACGTATCGTAGCCCGGGCCGCGGTCGGCGATGCAGACGACGTTGACGTTGGCGTTGGAGCCGAGCGCGCTCAGCTCGGTCTCGATGTCCTTGACGACGTAGCCCTCGAGGTTGTTGTCGCCGTCGATGTAGACCATAACGGTCCACGCCTTGGCCGCCTGGGGCGCGGCCGGCGCCGCGAACGCGGCCGGCGCCGCGATGCAGACGAGCGCGAGCAGTGCGACGAGCGTGACGAGCACGAATCCCTTGCGCATGGTTCCCCCTCCATAAGGCTGACCGTGGGTCCGGCGCGGAGCGCGCCGGTCGCCGTAGAGAGTGGGGAAGCTAGAGGCCTGCGGGAAGGAAACCGGCGGTCACGAACCGTCGGAGAATGTCGTTCTCACGCTCCATGCTCTCACCCCCCTGCCCGGGCGGACCCGGGGCGCAGTCTCTGATGAGCGAGCGACAGGGCGAGTATCGGAGCTTTCGCGGCGGGGCGCAAGGGACGGCGGCGTTCAGGCGCCGTCCCTTGCGCCCCCAGTCGTGGAAGTGAAGTGGCCGGTCGCGGGGCAGCTCCAGGCGCAGGGTCTCGACCGAGATCGCTTCTACCGGGGCAATGCTCCCCGGGTTGACGTCAACGCCGAAGCGCTTGACTGACCACGCGATCTGCTTCTTGCCCGGCGCCTCGTACGCCAGCTACCCTGGGGTCGATCGCGTCGCGGCCGGCGTCTTCGGCCGCGAAGGCCCGGGTCAGCCGGCC
>JBAXRL010000659.1:0-2454 GCA_037131205.1 Actinomycetes bacterium
AGCTCCCCCCAAAGCGCCATGGAGCTGGTCTTGACCTCAAGCTGAATGAGCCGAGCGACCACGTCATTAGGGAACTCGGCGAGTAGCTGATGGAGCGGGCGGCGACTCCAGGCGAGAGCGTCCAGCAGGATGTCGGAGAACTGGGTGTACACCGTCACGAACACGCCGGTCTCCTCCCACGCCTCCTTCGACAGATGCAGCACCTTTGCATCGACCCCATCGAGACCGGCGATCACGGCGTGCGGGAAACCCGCGGCGGCCACGGACCGCACGAAGTGCATGGCATCCGAGTACGTGACCGGCTTGGCCCTCACCTCGACGGCGACGACCGGCTCCAGCTTGTGGAACGCCTGCACGTCGCCGGGCAGCTTGCGGGAGGGGTCGAAGACCCTCGCGGTGCGGACGTCGTCGAACACCAGATCGAATGCCGCGGCCACCAGAGCTTGCGCCCTCTTGCCGCTCTCGGCGCTCCTGTTCAGGAAGTGAGCGCAGGCGTCCTTGAGCCTGACGAGATCGGCGCTGGTGTGGCCCAGGTCTATCGGCACCGCCTGCTCCTTCGCGGTAGTGCGATGCCTCAGGAACGCCGCGAGAGCCTGCACCGCTTCCTCCTCGCGAAGGTAGTGGACAGCCTCGAGGCACTCGACCAGGTACCGCATCTCCTCGGGGTGCTTGACGCGCGGCATAGCGTCCACGCTGTCGGAAGAGAAGAAGGGCTGGTTGTTCAGGGGCTCACGGCCGGTGGTGCGCAGGTCGAAGCCGTGGTCGATGGACGCCGGCACCAGCACCTCGTGAGCCAGCCCGCGAGCGGAGTAGGCCTTGTTGCCGGCCCGGGCCTTCAACGCGAGGGCATCGACGGTGTCGTCGGTCGCGGTCGCCAGGAGCGCGGCGCCCAGGACAACGAGGCAGGTCTTGTCCTCGAAGCGGGCGACGCGCTCGGTACGCGCGGTCCAGTCCGTAGGCACCACGGCATCTGACCGCGCCAGCTCCAAGGCCCGCTCAGGCTGCCTGCGGGCTCGCTTCTTGTCGATCGTCAGGCCCATCAGACGCCGAGCGCGAGGCTCCGACGGTGAGGACCGCATCCCGCTCGTCCGGCCGCTCGTCCGGCCGCTCGTCCCGCGGCTCGTCCCGCTGCTCGGTCGGCCGGCTCAGCACGCCGAGCTGTTCGGCGAGCGCGCCGACGACCGCCTTGCCGAGCTCCAGCGGCACCGCGTTGCCGAGCTGACGGCGGATCGTGGCTCCGTCACCCTTGACGAGGAAATCGTCGGGCAGCGACATCAGTCTGAGCAGCTCGGCCTGGCTGAGCCGGCGCGCCCGCGGGATGCCCTCGTCGTTGCGCACGTTCTGCCAGTGGAACGGCCCGACCCACGGGCCGGGCTGCGCCTGCAGGGTGCTGGAGGGTCGATCCGGATCGAGGCGCAGGAGAAACGTCCAGTAGCGGCTGCGCCACTTGAACACGTTGCGGCCACCGTAGCGCTCGGTGTGCCAGAGGTAGTTCTGTCCGGGCGGTACCTCCGCAAGAAGGTCGGCGAACGTGCCTTCGACGATCTCACCGGGCGCGGACGGACCCGACAGCAACGGCCCGATCGCGCTCCCTGCCGTGACATACGGCTGCTTGGTCGGGTCGAAGGTGCGCGTGTGCTCGCTCCACCCCGAGTGCGTGGGCTCGGGAAAGCGGAAGTCGCCGCCGTCCCGCCGGCCGACGACGAACACGCGCCGACGCAGCTGAGGATCGCCGTAATCGGCCGCCATGAGCACTCTGTACGTGGGCCGATACCCCGCGCCGGTGAACTGCTCGAGCACCCTGCTCAGCTGCGCCTTGTGCGTGGCGTAGGTGAGCCCCTGGACGTTCTCGAGGATGAACGCCCGAGGCTGAGCTTCAGCCACGATGCGGGCGTATTCGTCGAGCAGGGACGCGTTGGGATCGGTGCTGCTGCGCTTTTCCTCCAGCCAGAAGCCGGATTTGGAGAACGGCGTGCACGGAGGGCCACCGACCACAAGCTCAGCCTCACCCTTGGTCAAGCCGGCCGTGTTCAGGAGATCGCGCGTGGACAGCTCGCGGATGTCGCCGCAAATCGTCGGGACACCGGGGAAATTGGCCTGAAGGGAGCGCAGAGCACGCGCGTCGCAGTCGGTCGCCGCCGCGACCGTGAACGGACCTTCTGTGCGCGCCCCGTTGGCGCCGAACGGCTCTGCGCAGCGCTCGACCGCCAGATCGAGGCAGCCGGCGCCGGAGAACAAGCTGAGAACCGGGAGCTGGGCGGCCATCAGGCGATGAACCAGTGTGTGGCGAGTGAGTCCGTCAAGTCCGTTGTAGGCTAACACCCCGAGAGGACGGAAGGAACGCGCACGAGGTGGACAATGAAGCCGAGTGATCCCGGGTACCCGATGCCATCCAGCGAAGCCGTCTCGAACGTCATGCGAGGCAACCGCAAGACCGGCTCGCGACCCGAGGCC
>JBAXRL010000660.1:0-2447 GCA_037131205.1 Actinomycetes bacterium
CGTGAGGCCGTCGCCGCTCCACCCCCAGGAGGAGCCGCCGGAGGGTCCGGGGAGGGAAGGCGCCGGAGTAGACGAGGTCGGCGGGCGCCAGGCGCGCCGCCGGGACCGGGTCGGCGACGACCGTCAAGCGAATCGTTACGCGGCGCGTCTGCCCGCGCCGGCTCGCCCGCACCACAACGTCGAAAGCCTGCCCGGCGGGCGCCGCGCCGACCACGCGCGTCGCAACGGCCACGCCACTCCGCCCCGTGAGAGCGACGTCGGACTCCGTTCCCTGCGGGAGCCGCCACGTGAAGGTGAGGCGCGCGGCGCGCACAGGATGGCCGCCGCGGTCTCGTGCGTAAGCCGTGATCGTCACGGCGTCGCCGGCCCGCGGCTGCAAAGTGGAGGCGGCGGCCGTCAGCACCAGCCGCCTCGCGGCGGAGTCGTGGAGCCGCGCCGCCGCGGGCGGCGCCGAGCAGGCGCCGACCAACATGGCGGCGGTCAACCCGACGAGCGCGACGACCACGGCTCGCCGGAGGCTTCGGGAAGCGGCGTTCACTGCGTGTCACCCTCCAAACAGTGCATCGGCAGACCGCCGCGACGCCTGAGTGGAGAGCGTTGCCAGGCCGAGGTGCAGCGCGCGTGGGCGGAGGCGCCGACGGTGACCTCCTGCGATCGTCAACTGACCGCTTTTCATTGACTGAAGAGACTGGTGCACACTTCCCGAAAGGACTACCATGACGTCCGTGGGCAGCACCGAGCTCAAGGCGCGCCTTGGCGCGTATCTCCGCGGGACGCAGGCCGGCGAACGCTTCCACGTCACCCCCGGGGCGTCGAGGTCGCGGAGCTGGGGCCGCCTGACCCTGTGAGGGCCGCGCTCTGGCGCATGGTCGCCGACGGCGAGGCGGGGTGGAACGGGCAGAACATGCTCGTGCCCGAAACCCTCCCCGTGAACCCGGGGCGGCCCCTCTCCGAATCGATCTCTGAGGATCGCGGCCCCTACCTGCCGGACCCCGAGCCCGAGTGATCCTCTATCTTGATACCAGCGCGTTCGCGAAGCTGGTGCCGGAGGAGCCCGAGACCACCGCCGCGCGCGGTTGGTTCCACCAGGCCGATTTCGCCGTCACGAGTGCGATCACCTACCCGGAGGCCACCTCCGCCCTGTACCGGCAAGACCGCGAGAAGGGATCGGTGGAGCAGAGGCTCGCAAGCTGGATCGCCGTGCTGGACGACCGCTGGAGTTGCCGCGTGAGGCTGCCGGTCGCCGGGCAGCTCGCCGGTCGCGTCGTTGTGGCGCACGGGCTGCGCGGCATGGACGCCGTTCAGCTCGCCGCGGCGATGACGTTCCGCGGCCGCGTCCTCGAGAGCGCGCCACAGGAGACCGTGACATTCGCCTCCTTCGACCGGCGGCTTCCGCGGGCCGCCGAGCGCGAGGGCTTCGCCACGCCCGGCGGCCCGCTGGAGTAGACCGGGCGGGCGAAGGCGGCGTCGAGATGGGGAGCCGGCCCGGGTGTCGAAGACCAGCCGCCCGGCCCCGCCGCACACGTGTGCCCCGAACGGGCGACAGTGGTGTGTGCGGCCGGAACCCTGACGTATACTCAAGCTGTGATGGACGTCCAGGAAATGGTCATCTACGGCGTCAGCTTCGACGTCATCGGCAAGCAGCCGATCGTCCTCCTCAAGACGATGGAGGGCAATCGCTTCCTGCCCATCTGGATCGGGCACCCCGAGGCCGCCGCGATCCTCATCAAGCTGCAGGGCACCAAGCTGCCGCGGCCGATGACGCACGACCTGCTCACCAGCGTCATCGGGCAGTTCCACGCCGAGGTGGCGCGCATCACCGTCACCGAGCTCAAGGAGAGCACCTTCTACGCCACTCTCACGCTCAGCAGGGACGGCGCCGAGATCGAGATCGACTCGCGGCCCAGCGACGCGCTCGCCCTGGCCGTGCGCACCGACGCGCCCATCTTCGCCGCCACCGCGCTCGTCGACGAGAACGCCATCGAGTTCGAGCGCGAGGTCGACGACACCGAGGAGATCGTCGAGAGCTTCCGCGACTTCCTGGAGAGCGTCTCCCCCGAGGACTTCGCCAACGCCGAGGGCACGCCGGACGACGTGGCCTTCGCCGCCGACCAGGAGGTCGACGAAGAGGACGAGGGAGACGACGAGGAAGATGAGGATGAGGACGACGAGCTCGACGAAGACGACGAGCGGCCCGGCCACCGCTGACGCGTCGGCGTCGGGCCGGGCCAGAACGGAGACGTGAGCGTGGGCAACGCAGGCGACGATCCGGTCATCAAGCAGTTCCGCGACCAGATCTCAGACAACGACCTCAAGATCATCGACGCCGTCAACAGGCGCCTCAAGCTGGTCAAGCAGCTCAGGGCGTACAAGGAGCAGCACGGCGTCGACTTCCTCGACCCCGCGCGCGAGGAGTGGATGCTCACCTTCGTGAGCCGCGCCAACAA
>JBAXRL010000661.1:0-2440 GCA_037131205.1 Actinomycetes bacterium
GCATCCATGCCGTGGGCGGCGACCACCCGCACGGTCTTCTGCAGCCGCGGCCGCCGGAAGACCGGGCCGCGGCTGACGGAAGACCAGGCCGCGGCCGCCGGAAGACCGGGCCGCGGCTGACGGAAGACCAGGCCGCGGCTGACGGAACCGCGCCGGTCGATGCGCGAGACGACGTGTGCGGGCCAGCGACTCGCGGCCGGTGAAGGCGTGGGGACGGAGGCCTGTGTTCCCATCAGTTTCCCTGGCGGCCGCGCCACCCGCGGCGCGTGAAAATGGGAGCGGAAGGACTGTCTCCCCTTCAGTCGTTCGGGATGAGACCCGTGCGGATGGCGTACCTGACAAGCTCGGTCACGTCGTGGGCAGCGAGCTTCCTCATGATGTTGGTGCGGTGGCTCTCGACCGTCTTGCGGCTCAGGTCGAGCAGGTCGGCGATGCGCTGGTTGGTGTTGCCGCTCGCGATCAGCGCGAGGATCTCCCGCTCGCGCAGCGTGAGCGCCTCGTCATCGCCGCGCGACGCATCGCGCCGCGGCGCCGCCGGAGCCGGCAACTGGTCGCCGCGCACCCGGCGCACGTAGTCCTCGATCAGCTTGGCGGCGATCGTCGGCTGTAGAAACGAGGCGCCGCGGTGGACCTCGCGGATGGCGCGCACCAGATCGTCCGCCGCCACGCCCTTGAGCACGTAGCCCGAGGCGCCGGCCTGGATGACGCGCTGCACGTACTCGTCGTCGTCGTACATGCTCAGGATCAGTACCCGGACCTCGGGGTGGAGTCCACGGATGAGAGTGGTCGCCTCAAGCCCGCTCATGCGCGGCATCACCATGTCCATGACCACCACGTCCGGGTGCGTCTCGGCGACCAGGGCGAGCGCCTCTTCCCCGTCGCTCGCATCCCCTACGACGATCAGGCCGACTTGCTCGGAGAGCAGAGAGCGGAGGCCCTCCCTCAGGATTCTGTGGTCGTCCACGAGCAGGACCCTGATGACCTCGCTCTCGAGATCCGCTGTGTCTGTCACTCTCTCGTCCCTTCCGCGAGCGGGATCACGACGTAGACGCGCGTGCCGCGGCCCACGGCGGACTCCACGCGAAACGTCCCCCCCAGGGCCGCCGTTCTCTCGCGCATGGACAGCATGCCGACGCCGTAGCGGTCCGCGGCGTCGGCCGCCGTGTCGTCGCGGTCAAAGCCGACGCCGTTGTCCTCCACCGCCACCACGGCATACCCGGGTCTGGTCTCGAGGCGCAGCGTCGCGCGCGTCGCGCCGGAGTGTCTCACGACATTGGAGAGCGACTCCTGAGCGATCCTGTACAACCCGGTCTCCACATCGGCGGGAAGCCGGCGGTCGGCGCCGTCGAGATCGGTCTCGACGGTGAGCCCCGAGACGTCGAGGTGGGTCTTCACGTACCACCTCAGGGCCGGGGCGAGGCCGAAGTCGTCGAGCATCGAAGGCCGCAGATCGTACACCAGGAGCTTGATCTGCGCGAGGCAGTGCGTGATCAGCGCGCGGGCGTTGGCCACGCGGTCCTGGACCTCCGGGCTGCAGCCCTCGAAACCGCGCAGGGCCATGTCGATGTTGAGCAGGGCGGCGGCCAGCGACTGGCTCGTCTCGTCGTGAAGCTCGCGTCCGATGCGGCGTCGCTCGTCCTCGATCGACTCGAAGATCAGCGAGGAGTAGGCGCGTGACTCGCCGGCGATCCTCTCCACCATCTCGGCGAGGGCGTCCGACACCATGCGCAGATCGGGGTGGGATGTGTCGGATGGCACGGACTTGCCGTGCCCGCCCATGTGCGTCGCGGCCATCGCCCGGCTCAGCTGGTCGAGGGAGCTGAACGCCGAGCGCAGCACGAGGTAGTCGGCGAGCACCAGCACGATTGCACCGACGGTGAAGAACAGGGCGATGAGCAGCCACGGGCTCGCGCCGCTGAGCCGACGCGCCAGCAGCGTGCCGGCCACGGCGCCGACAAAAACGACGAGGACATCGACGAGCACCACGCGTTGGAGCGTCGGCCGCTCGCCCAGCCTGAGCGCGCTGAGTCTCATCCTGAGTCCATGATCGTGGTGGGTCTGGCGCCGCTACCCTATCCGAAGGCGGCGCCGACCGCATAAGAAACCAGACGCGGCGCCGGCCAGACGCGGAGCCGGAGGGGCCGCCCGGGCCGCCCGCCGGCGAGCCTGCGGAGCGGCCCGCCCGCGAGCCTGCGGAGCCGGCGTCGTGCATGCCCCGAATCGTGTCAAGGGGACGTAGTCCGTGCCCCCCCTGGTTTCGGCTCCAACCGCCGACCGTGGCGATGTCCGGGCCGGGCGCCGCGGCCCAGATCAACGCCGCACCCGCCGCCGCAGCCGTGGGAGCCGCCGCGGCCCAGATCAACGCCGCACCCGCCGCCGCAGCCGTGGGAGCCGCCGCGGCGGGGTAGTAGTGTGAGGGAAGATAAGGAATTCCGGCGAT
>JBAXRL010000662.1:0-2434 GCA_037131205.1 Actinomycetes bacterium
GGCGTGACGCCGGCGCAGCTGCGCCGCGACCTCGCCAGCTTCGGCACCTTCGGCAACATCTCCCGGGGCTACAACGTGTACCAGATGGGCCGCACGATCAGCCGCATCATGGGCACAGACTCCACCCAGTCGCTCGCGCTCTTCGGCGTCGGCGACCTGGGCCGTGCTCTGCTCTCGTATCGCGGCTTCGAGGAGCGCGGCTTTCACATCGCGGTGGCGTTCGACATCGACCAGGACAAAGTAGGGCGCGTGTTCGCCGGCCGGCGCTGCTACGCGCTTGACGAGCTCGCCTCCGTGCTCCCCCACTACGAGGTGCGCATGGCCATCCTCGCCGCGCGCGCCGAGGGTCTGCAGTCGCTGGCCGACCGTGTCGCCGCGGCGGGCGTCCACGCGATCCTCAATTTTGTGCCCAAGCGGGTGATCCCGCCGGAGGGCTGCTTCGTCGAGAACACCGACATCTCCGCGAAGCTCGAGAAGCTCTCGTTCCTCGCCCGCGCGCCGTCGACGGCATGAAGGTCGGGCGCGCGGATGCAGGTGCGGAGAGCGGTGTTTGTTTCGAGAGCACTGTGAACGTATTCACTGTGAATATGGTAACTATACGGCTTGCGGCGGGAAATCCCGGTGAGGCCGGCGACTCAAGGAGGAGCGACATGAAGGGCAAGAGCATCCTGCTGGTGGACGACGACCGCGATCTCGTGCAGACCACGAAGGCGTTCATGGAGGCGCGCGGCTACACGGTGGCCACGGCGCACAGCGGCGTTGAGGCTCTCGACGAGTTGAAACGCGAGCGTCCCGACCTCATGGTGCTCGACATCATGATGGACTACGACACCGACGGCTTCAATCTGGCCTTCGCGCTGAAGAACGACCCCGAGACAGAGCGTATCCCCTTGATCATCGTCAGCGGCTTCACCAAGGAGCTCGACACCAAGACCCACATCTTCGAGCCGATGATGTATCGCGATTGGCCGGCCGCCAGGTTCTTCGAGAAGCCGGTCAAGCTCGGCGTCCTCGCCGACGCCGTGGCCGAGCTGCTGGCCGGCGCCGAGGTCCCCGTGGGCGCGGCGCCTCCGGTCGACGACCCCCAGGTGTGACCGTGAATCCGGTCGAGGAGATCATCGCCGCTCGCGGCGACCAGACGCGCGAGCAGCTCATCCCGCTGCTGCAGGAGATCCAGGAGCGCGAGGGGTTTGTCTCGCAGGCGGCCATGCTGCGGGTCGCGGAGGCGCTGGCGACGCCGGTGAGCCGCGTGTACGGCGTCGCCACCTTCTACAACCAGTTCCGCTTCGCGCCGCTGAACGAGCACGTGATCGAGGTCTGCCGCGGCACCGCCTGCCACGTGAAGCAGAGCCTGACACTCGCGCAGCACCTGCAGCGGCGCCTCAAGCTGCGCCGCGACGGCAACTCGGCCGACGGCCGCTACACCGTCGTGACCGTCGCCTGCCTCGGGGCCTGCTCCATCGCGCCGGTGATCAAGCTGGACGGCGAGTTCTACGGCCATCTGAGCGTGGAGAAGCTCGACGCCCTGCTGGACGAGGTCGAGGCGGGCGCCGAACAGGCGGCCTGAAGAGGCCGCCCAGGGCGCCCGCCCGGAAAGAAGCAACGTGAGTCACCCGCAACAGAGAAACGAGACCGCCATGAACGACAGCCAGCTCGTGTCGCCGTGCTGCCACCAGTGCCGGCGCACGCCGTCCGCGCCCTGCGCGGACCTGCTCGAGTGCATCGACCACGGCCCTGTGTGCCACGATGATGAAGCCTGCCGTGACGAGCGCGCCGCGCGCCGCGCCCGCGCCCTGCGCGGCGGCGACGGCATGGTGCTGTACGTCGGCGCCGGCACCTGCGGGCGCGCCAACGGCGCCCTGACCGTGATCGCCAAGGCCAGGGAGTACTTCGCTCGTCACGGTCACTCCGTGCCGATCATCGAGACCGGCTGCGTGGGCTATTGCCAGCGCGAAGTGTTCGTCGACCTCGTCACCGCCGACGGCGTGCGCCTGAGCTACTGCGATCTCGGCCCCGATACCATCGACGAGCTCCTGCGCGCCGTGTTCGACGAGGGCGAGCTGCGCAACCGCTTCCTCCTCGGTCGCTACGACGACCCGGACGACCTGTACCGCGGCGTCCCCCCGCTGGCCGAGACGCCGTTCTTCGCCCGTCAGGTGAAGGTGGTGCTGGAGAACTGCGGCGTGGTGGACCCGGCCTCGCTGGACTCCGCTCTCGCCGCCGGCGGGTTTCGCGCCGCCGTGAAGGCGCTCACGACCATGACGCCCGGCGAAGTGTGCGACGAGGTCACGGCCGCCGGCCTCCGCGGCCGCGGCGGCGCCGGTTTTCCCACAGGTCAGAAGTGGCGCATAGCCCTCGACCAGCCACGCGCCCAGAAGTACCTGATCTGCAACGCCGACGAGGGCGACCCCGGCGCCTTCATGGACCGCGCCGT
>JBAXRL010000663.1:0-2433 GCA_037131205.1 Actinomycetes bacterium
TAGCCGCGCGCGCGCAGCAGGCCCGCAAGAGCAAGACGGCCGAGCACGACGTATTCGGCCTTGGCGGGGATGTCGAGCTTCACGTAGTCGTTCACGGGGGCTGATCCAATCGGCTCAGGGACTGGCGAGCTGTCCGGCTTTCACTTGAGGGTCGTACGGACGTTCACGTTCTGCCCACACATCGCACAGAGTGTTCCCCGCAGGGCGACATCCTCAACCGCGTAGCCGGTGCGCCGCACGAGAAGGCGTCTGCAATTCGGACACACCGTGTTCTCGCCCTCGTGACCGGGCACGTTGCCGAGGTACACGAAGCGCAGACCGGCGTCGTGACCGATGCGCACGGCGCGCTCCAGGGTGGGGATCGGCGTCGGCGAGAGATGCGCGTAGTCGAGGTACGGCGAGAAGCGCGTGACGTGCCAGGGCGTCTCCGCTCCCAGCTCGGTGACGATCCACGCGGCGATACCGCCCAGGGTCTCGTCGTCGTCGTTGAACGTGGGGATGACGTTGGTCACGATCTCCACGTGGCAGCCGTGCACCAGCCTGGCGCGCGCCGCGGCGGCGAGCACCGGCGACATGTCGCGGATGCGGCACAGCTCCTGGTACTGCTCGTCGCTGCGGCCCTTGACATCGACGCGGTACGCATCGATGTGCGGCGCCAGCACATCCAGAGCTTCTGCGGTGATGTAGCCGTTGGTAACCATCACCGTGTACAGGCCGTGCTCGTGAGCGAGCTGGGCGCCGTCGAGGATGTACTCGAGCCAGATCGTGGGCTCGTTGTACGTCCACGCCACGCCCTGGCAGCCGTTGTGGTCGGCCAGCACCGGCAGGTTGCGGATGGGCAGCGCGCGCAGGTCGCGGGCCACCTCGCCGGGGTCGGCGTGGGCGATCTGCCAGTTCTGGCAATGACGGCAGGTGAAGTTGCAGCCCACGCTGCCCAGCGAGAGCACCGTCGAGCCCGGGAAGAAGTGATAGAGCGGCTTCTTCTCGATGGGGTCGGCGGCCACGCTGCAGACGCGCCCGTAGGTGATCGCGTACAGCGTGCCGTCGCGGTTGGCGCGCGCCCGGCACACGCCGCTCTTGCCGGGCGCGATGTGGCAGAGGCGCGGGCAGACGTGGCACTCCACGGCGCCGTCCTCAAGACGCTCGTAGAGCATCGCCTCGTGCTCGGGGAGCGTCGTCACGGCGTGCGCCGGTCGGGCAAATTGCGGAGGCCGCGCTGAACGACCTCGATGAGGCCGTCCTGAAGCTCCTGATTGCCCGCGGCGATGCAGGCCATCTGGTACTCGGCGCTGGAGCCCAGCACGGGCTTGTCGTCGAGCGACCGGCCGGCGGCGTCGCCGATCGGCACGCCGGCCTCCCGGCACAGGATGTGCACGGCGGCCAGGTCGTAAGGCGAGTTGCAGAGGACGTTGCCGCGCCCCACCCGGCGAAACTCCGCAGCGACCCACGGGTGCGCCGCGATGATCGCCGGGCCGATGTCCACGTAGGCGTCGAGCTGCCCGGTGAGGACGCGCGTCACCGACCAGGTCGCGGACCCGAGGTCGAACACCGCGCCGCCCACCGACGACGCGTCGATGAGCTCCTCGAGGACGCGCGCCAGGATCACCGCCGGCCGGCCGCGGAAACCGAGCGACCAGAAGAGGCTTTCGAGATCGGTGCGCCCGGTGGGGAGGAACGGGATGCCGGCGCCGGAGGAGCGCGTCATGGTGAAGCCGGCGCCTTTTTCGGCGACAAAGAGGTCGCCGCCCTTGATCTCCCGCACCACGCCGGCCACCACGTCGCCCATCGTCGGCGCCGGCAGGGGCGGCACGGCGGCGATGCTCACGCAGGCCATCTCGAAGCCGGCCGCGGCCGGGCGCGTGCCGTCGATGGGGTCGACGATGAGGATGAGCTCCGGATCTGAGGCGCCCTGCAGGCCGCCGTCTTCCGAGTAGAAGGCCCACGTGGGCTGCTCGTCGCGCATGTGCTCGACGAGCAGCTTCTCGGCAAGCTCGTCGATGCCGAAGGTGACGTCGCCGCCGACGGCGATGCCGGCGTGATCGCGCGCGGCGTGCCGGCCGAGCGCAGGCAGGACGACCTCGCGCAGGCGGGCGCTCAGGTCGACGAGTCTGGCGGTCGTGTCGTTCACAGGGCGCTCATTCTACCCTGCTATACTCAGCCTGCCGACCGACGGCCCTCGCCCGGGCAGTCCCCCCGGCCACACGCCATGACACGACCTCTCACGCGCCCCGATACCATCGCCTACCGTGGCAGCGGGAGCGCCATCTACCTGAATATCACCAACCGCTGCTCCAGCGACTGCACGTTCTGCCTGCGCGAATGGACCGACGGCGTCTACGGCGAGGTGCTCACCCTTGCGCACGAGCCCGACTTCGACGACGTCACCCAGGCCATCGAGCTCGAGTTCCTCGAGGGCCCGGCCGGCGAAGTCGT
>JBAXRL010000664.1:0-2429 GCA_037131205.1 Actinomycetes bacterium
GTCATCGTCACCGACGCCTGGTCGCTGCTCATCCTGGCGCGCGTCTTCAAACCGCGTATCGAGCGCCGCCCCGTGGTATCCACGGCGCTCGAATCGCACCTCATCGGCGGCGCCACCTCCTTCGGCGGCTTCGAGATCCCCTACCAGATCGTGATGCTGCGTCGCGGCGGTCTCAGCGGCTCGCAGGCCATGTCGGTGGTCATCTTCAAGGGCCTTGTGCACACGCTGCTGCTGGCCGCCGTCGCGCTCGTCTCGCTGCTGCCCTGGACCAACTCGCCGATCACCTCGCTGCAGCGCTGGCTGTTGCTGGGCGCCACGGGCGCGCTGCTCCTCGTGTGGGTCGTCGTCTGGCTCTGGGTGCAGCGCCCGCTGGGGCGCGCCTTCGTGCCCAAGAAGCTGCACGGCAAGCTCGACGAGCTCGTCGAGGCGGCGAGGTCGTTCGGCGGCGCCAGCCGCCGCACCATCGCCGAGCTGGTCGCCCTGCAGCTTGCCTACTGGATCGCCATGTTCTCGATCCTCATCTGCGTGCTGTACGCCTTGGGCTGGCGCGGCTCCATCGTGCCGATCATCACGGGCCAGGCGGTGATGCAGGTGCTCATGCCGCTCTCGCCGCTGCCCGGCGGCGCCGGCGTCGCCGAGCTCAGCTACCTGGCGCTCATCGGGCCCTCGACGCCCGACAGCATCCACGTCTCCAGCCTCGTACTGTGGCGTTTTTTCACGTGGGTCGTCCCGGTGGCCGTCGGGGCGGTCTCGCTGGGCATGAGGGGGGCGCGTCGTGCCCCGTGAGCGTCGCCGCTGGGGCGCCGGCCGCAAGCTGCTGTGGATGGGCGGCGCCTTCGCCGCCGGCTGCATCCCCAGCGGCCGGTTGCTCACCCGGGCGCTCACGGGAAAGACGCTCGATGACATCGGCGACGGCAAGCCCGGCTCCTCCAACGTCGCGCGCAGCGTGGGCTGGAAGTCCGGCGCCGCGGTGCTGGCCCTGGACGCCGGCAAGGCGTACGCGCCGGCCACGGCGGCGCGCCTGGCCGGCGCCGGCCACGGCGCCGTGGCCGCCATCGGCATCAGCGCCATGCTCGGCCACATCGCCGTGGTCAAGGGGCGCGGCGCCGCCTGCGCCCTGGGCGCCATGTACGCCATGGATCCGGGGACCATGGCGATCGGCAGCGCCGAGCTCCTGGGCGGCTTCAAGCTTCACCGCAATCCGCAGGCCGTGGCTGTCACGGCCGTTTCGCTGCCGCTCATCAGCCTCGCGCTCCATCGCCGGCCGGGGCGCGCGCTCGGGCCGCTTGTGCTTATCACGGTCCTGCTGGCCGCGCGCCTCAAGGGGTCGCCGGGCGCGGGATGGCCGTCCTCCCCGGGCGTGCTCTGGCGGCGCTTCTGGCTGGACCGGGACGACTGAAAGGCGGCGGCTGCATGCGCGTCGGGCTCGTGACGCCCTATTCGTGGACCGTGCCGGGCGGCGTCAACCATCACGTCGAGAATCTGGCCGCCGAGCTTGAGGCGCGCGGTCACGAGCCGTGGATCATCGCCCCCGTGGGCGTCCTCTCGCCGACGCGCCGCGCCATGGACAGCCAGCGGCAGAAGGCCGCCGAGCGCTTCATCCCCATGGGCGTCGCCATCCCTCTGCCGTCCAATGGCTCGCGCTCCTACATCAGCTTCAATCCCCGCGTCGTGCTGCGCATGGACCGCGCCTTGCGGTATGGGCGCTTCGACGTGCTCCACATCCATGAACCGGGCACGCCGTGGGTGGGCCTGGCGGCCGTCTTTCTCGCCGCGTGCCCCGTCGTGGCCACGTTTCACGCTGCGCTGGAGTCCTCCTTCGGCTACGAGCACGTCCAGTGGCTGGGGCGCCTGGGCATGGACCGTCTCGACGTGCGCATCGCCGTGTCGGAGGCCGCTCGCGAGTTCCCGGCGCGCTTCTACCCCGGCGACTACCGCATCATCCCCAACGGAGTGACGGTGGAGCGGTACGCGCCCGCCGTGGGCGCGGCCAAGGTCGCGGGCCGCGTGTTCTTCGTCGGGCGCGCCGAGAAGCGCAAAGGGCTCGGCGTGCTCCTGCACGCCTTCGCGCGGCTGCGGCGGCGGCTCCCGCACGCGACGCTGGTCATCGCCGGCGCGACGCGTCGCCAGGCGCTGGAGGCGTCGCGGCTCGCCTACGGGCCGCCGCTCGATCTGCAGGGCGTCGAGGCCCTCGGCTGGGTGATCGACGACGAGAAGGTGGCTCAGATGGCGCGCGCCGAGGTGCTGTGCGCGCCGTCGCTGGCCGCCGAGAGCTTCGGCATCGTGCTGGCCGAGGCTATGGCCGCCGGCGTGCCGGTGGTGGCCTCGGACCTGCCCGGTTATCGCTCCGTGCTGCGGGACGGCGAGGCCGGCCGGCTCGTGCCTCCCGGCGAGCCGGCGCTGCTCGCCGAGGCGCTGTACGAGCTGCT
>JBAXRL010000665.1:0-2424 GCA_037131205.1 Actinomycetes bacterium
TCGCCGACCGTGCTCAGCACGCGGTCGCCGGCGGGGTGCCCGTGGAGGTCGTTGACGAGCTTGAAGTCGTCGAGGTCGAGCATGATCACCGAGAGCGCGAAGCCGTAGCGCCGCGCGCGCACCGCCTCGGCGCGCAGCCGCTCGAAGAAGTGGCGGTGGTTGTACAGGCCGGTGAGCCCATCGGTGGTCGCCTGGCGCTCGATGGTCTTCTTCTGTTCCTGCAACTGGCCATACATCTGGGCGTTGCGGATGGCCGCGGCGGCCTGCTCGCCGAGCGCCGTGCAGAGCGCCGTCTCCTCTTTCGTGAAGCGGCGCAGATGCTCGGACTCGCTGACCTCGAGGATGCCCACGACGTCCTGACCGACGATCAGCGGCACCATGAGCGACGACAGCTCCTGCCAGTCGAGGAGCGCCTCGCGGTCCAGCGGGTCGATATCGGGGTCGTCGAGGCTCACCTGTACGGGACGGCGGGAGCGGATGACGGTGTGGTGCTGCGGCAGATCAGCGAGGACGTAGACGGTTCCCATCGGCTCCTCGAAGGTATGGGACGGGTCGCGCTGATAGTGCGCCAGCCACACGATCGTGTCGTCCTCGCGATCGTACTGGTAGATGTAGCTCGACTGCGCGCCCAGGGCGCGCGCCGCCTGAAGGCAGACGACGTCGAGGACCTCGTCGAGGTCGAGCGTGGACGCCATGGCGCGCGCCGAGCCGATGAGGGCCGTGAGCTGCCGGTTGCGGGCGGCCACGGCGCGCGAGTCGCGGGCGTTGCGCAGGGCGAGCGCGGCGAGGTCGGCCATCTGGCGGACCAGGAGCCTGTCGGCCTCATCGAAGCGGCGCGGCGCGCGCTTCTCCGTGAGCTCGAGGATGCCGATGACCTGGTCGTCGGCGACGATCGGCGCCCAGATGGCGGCCAGCTCGCCCCAGTACGCCATCGTCTCGGGGCCGGCCACGTCCGTCACGTCCTCATCCTCGGCGTAGGCGGTGAGAACCGTACGCAGCGTGACCACCCACGCGAGAGAGGGGATCGCGGCGAGATCCTTCAGGCGGCCCACCCAGGCGCGGTCGCGTTCGGTGAGCTCGTGCGACCAGATCGCCTGGGCGCGGACCGCGCGGCGCTTGGGGAGGTACTCGTAGATGCAGCATTCGGAGCAGTGGACCGCTCTGGCGATCTGCTGCGTGAGCGCCTTGAGCGTATCGGCGAGGAGGCGCGAGTCGCTGTCGTCCTCATCGACGAGCGCGTGGGAGTGTATGTCGTCGTCGGGCGTTGTCATCGTCTCCTTGCCTTGCCGCTGATCGACGCTTCGCGGATCAGTATCTCACCATCAGCTTCTTCGTGGCCGCGGTCAGCCCATCGACGGTGAGCTCGAACATGGGGAACACCTCGCGCACTTTGCGGATCGTGACGCTGCCGTAGGCGTGGTCCCAGTGGGGCTGCGGGATGGTGTTGAGCCACGCCGAGTGGTCGAAGTGGCGGCGCAGGCGCCGTAGCCACTCGACGCCCGGCTCGTCGTTGCCGAAGCCCCACCAGATAATGCCGTCGCGGCTGAGCAGCTCGCTGGGCGCCATGGCGGCGTCGCCGACGATGATGAGCTTGTAATCGCTGGGCAGCTCCTGGAGGACGCGGCGCGTCGAGATCGCCTCCGACGACGTCATGCGCGTCGATGTGTACAACCAGTCGTAGACGCAGTTGTGAAAGTAGTAGGTGCGCAGGGCCTTGAAGTGCGTGCTGCGATCGACGGCGCTGAAGAGCTGGCTGCAGAGGCGGATGTAGGGGTGCATCGATCCGCCGACGTCCATCAGCAGCAGCACCTTGACGGCGTTCTTGCGGCTCTTGCGCCAGACGAGGCTGAGACGGCCGGCGTTGCCCGCCGTCTCCTCGATGGTCTCGTCGAGGTCGAGCTCGTCGGGGACGCCTTCGTTGCGCGACGAGAGCTGACGCAGGCGCCTGAGGGCGAGCTCGAACTGCCGCACGCCGACCTCCTGGTCGGTGCGGTAGCCGCGGTAGCGGCGCTCGCCGGCCACCTTCACGGCGCTCCGGTTGCGGCTTTCGCCGCCGACGCGGATGCCGCCGGGGTGGAAACCGGAATGGCCGAAGGGCGAGGTGCCGCCGGTGCCCACCCAATGGCTACCGCCGTGGTGTGCCTCGTCCTGCTCGGCGAGGCGCTCGCGGAAGAGGCGCTCGAGCGCCTCGAGGTCGAGATCCTCCATGGCGGCGGCGAGCAGGCGACGCTCCTCGTCGGTGAGCCCGGGCATCTCCAGCGGGTTGGCGAGCCACTCCCAGACCTCGTCCTCGATCTCGACGGGTGTCTCGATACCTTTGAACAGCGCCGCAAAGGCCTGGTCGTACTGGTCGAAGTAGGCCTCCGACTTGACGAGGATGCTGCGCGCCACGGCGTAGAACTGGTCGAGGCCGGCGGGGGCGAG
>JBAXRL010000666.1:0-2423 GCA_037131205.1 Actinomycetes bacterium
ATGCTGCCGCCGACGGTGACATATGTGCCGTTGGGATTCAGCGCCCGAACGTAGGCGAACGGCGACCTGTCGGTCTTCGCGTCGAGGATCAGGTCATAGCGCTCGCCACCCTTGGTGAAGTCCTCCTTGAGGTAGTCGATGACGTGGTCCGCGCCCATGGCACGCAACATGTCCAGCTTGCCGGGCTTGTCGACCACGGTCACCTCAGCGCCGTAGAGTCGGGCTATCTGCAGGGCGAACGTACCGACGCCCCCGCCCGCCCCGTTCAGGAGCACCTTCTGGCCGGACGTGATCCGGCCGACATCGATGAGGCCCTGCACCGCCAGCATGCCTGCCTGCGGGATGGCGGCGGCTTGCTCGAAGGTCATGCCGGCCGGCTTGTGCGCGAGGCCCGCTTCTGGCGCACAGACATATTCGGCAAACGCGCCGAAACCGCTGCCGCTCAGATCGCCGTAGACCTCGTCGCCCGGCTGGAACGCCGTGACATCTCCGCCCACGGCTTCGACTCGCCCGGCGATGTCACAGCCGAGGACATGCACCCTCGGCCTGAAGAGACCGCTGAGCAGGCGATTCTCCGGCGCCCCGCGCAGCATCCCCCAGTCCCAATCGTTGACGGACGCGGCGAGCACGCGGACCAGAACCTGACCGGCGTTGGGCGTGGGCTTGGCCACGTCCCTCAGCTCGAGGACGTCGGGCGTCCCGTAGCGGTCCATGACGACTGCCTTCATGCGTTCGTCCCCATGCTCCTGGATCTCCGACACTGCCCCGCCTCTTCCGCAGAGGACCCTACCACCAGACTCGGACGGCGGGCGAAATGCGCAAATCGTGAAAGACGGGGAAGAGGCAGCAGACAAATGGCGCTCCTGAGTGGAGGAGTCTCGAACCTCCGCGGCGGAGTTCGGCGCGCGTTCGAGCATCGCCTGAACCGCTCAGAGGCCGCGCCATCCCGAGGCAAGCCGCGGAAAGCGCGTCTGCGCCGCCGCAACCTCGCGGAGCGCCTCCTGGAGGTTCGCGCGGGTGAGGGGTCGCAGGGCGCGCGTGTCGATGGTGTTGTCGGGCGGGCGCCCCTCGCGTACTGCGTCTGCGTGGTGCTGCAGCTGGAGCTGCTTGATGGTGAGGTACGACTCACGCAGCGTACGACCGCACTCGGCAGCGTCCGCGTCGAGGTCGCAGACCGCGGCCAGGCGGTCCAGGGTCGCCTGGATCGTGATGCCGCGCGACAAGGCCTGGTAGCGCGCCAGGTTCTGGATGGGCAGCAGGCCGCCCTTCTTGATGTCGACCGTGGGGTCAAGCTTCTGCCGGAACCCCCCGACGGATGGGGGAAGGTCCGAGCCGAGGCGCGAGAGCCACTGCAGGAACTGGCTGTGCTCGGACGCCTCGCGCATGATGTCCGTCAGAGCCTGCTCAACGTAGAGCCGGCCGGCCGCCTGGCGGTAGTCGAAGCACACGCTGGCGCGCAGCACGCGCTTGAGATCGTCGCCTTCCAGGCAGTCCGAGAAGATCTTCTTCCAGCCTGAGAGCGTCCTGCGCCACTCGGCGCTGGCCAGGACGGAGTTGGCGTCGGGCTCGATGCCGCAGCGGGTGAGGCCGCCGTTGACGTCCTCCGCCACGCGGCGGAAGTAGTCATTCACGGCGGGATCGTCCGTGTCGGCGTAGGCGAGCCCGTTGTCCTGGTCCGAGGCGAGCGTGAGCTCGTGGCGCGCGGCGCTGCCGAAGACGAGCCAGGCGTAGTCCACCGGCGGCGCGCCGTGGCGCTCGAAGGCCAGCTCGAGGAGGCGCACGGTCAGGGCATCGTGCAGGATCGTGAGCACCCGGCAGAGCAGCGGCGCATCGAGGCGAGCGTCCAGGAGATCGACGAACAGCCTGGGGATGTCGCCGGCCGCCGCCACGAGCTCGTCCTCGTCGCGGGCCCGATGCAGTGCGCGGCGCAGCGCGAACGGATTGCGCGCCTCGAGGCTCATGAGGTCGCCGGCGGAGACCATGCCGACCACGGCGCCGCCATCGTCGAG
This sequence comes from Actinomycetes bacterium, assembly GCA_037131205.1. Lineage (GTDB taxonomy): Bacteria > Actinomycetota > Thermoleophilia > UBA2241 > UBA2241 > CAIXSE01. The sequence goes on from JBAXRL010000666.1 coordinate 2,010, forward strand.
CACAGGCAGGTGGCTCACGCCTGACGTCAGCATGGCGATACTGGCTTCGGCGGCGACGGCGCCGGAGCCGATGGTGTGGACGGGCGCGGACATGATGGCGCTCACCGGCGCATCGCGTGAGACGCCGCCGACCACCACCTTCTCGCGGAGGTCGACATCGGTGACGATGCCGAGCCCGTCCCGCGCGCGCACGAGGATGGCCGAGCGGCCACGAGCCGTCATGAGCTCGGCGGCCTCGCTGATCGTCATCTCCGGGTCGCACAGATGCGGCGCGCCGCGCACCACCGAGGTCACCGGCAGCGTCTGCACCTCCGGCAGCGGGCTCAGGGAGCGCGCCGCATAGAGCAGCGCGTCGCGCTGGGTCGTCGCCAGCCAGCGCACGCCGTCCTCACGGCTGAGCAGCTCGATGCCGAG
>JBAXRL010000667.1:0-2413 GCA_037131205.1 Actinomycetes bacterium
GCCACCAGCAAGGGCACCAAGATCTTCAGCCTCACCGGCAAGGTCGTGAACGGCGGCCTCATCGAGGTGCCCATGGGCGCCACGCTGCGCCAGGTGATCTTCGCGATCGGCGGCGGCATGCTGCCCGGCCGCGAGTTCAAGGCCGTGCAGCTCGGCGGGCCGTCCGGAGGCTGCCTGCCCGCCTCTCTGCTCGACGAGCCCATCGACTTCGAGAGCCTGGTGGCCGCCGGCTCCATGATGGGCTCCGGCGGCATGGTCGTGGTCGACGACACCACCTGCATGGTCGACTTCGCCAAGTTCTTCCTCAAGTTCACCGCCGAGGAGAGCTGCGGCAAGTGCGTGCCCTGCCGCATCGGCACGCAGCGCATGCTCGAGATCCTCGAGCGCATCAGCGCCGGCGAAGCCACCATCGAGGACGTCGAGCGCCTCGAGCAGCTCGCCGACGACATCATCGAGGGCTCGCTCTGCCAGCTCGGCGGCAGCGCCCCCAACCCGGTGCTCAGCACCTTGCGGTACTTCCGCGAGGAGGTCATGGCCCACGTGGTGCAGCGCTGCTGCCCGGCCAAGGTGTGCCGCCCGCTGATCCGCTACACCATCGACGCCGAAGCCTGCACGGGCTGTCACGTGTGCCTCGCGGCCTGCCCCACGAGCGCCATCAGCGGCGAGCGCAAGCAGCTCCACGTCATCGATCAGAAGCTCTGCATCCAGTGCGATACCTGCCGGCAGGTGTGCAAGTTCGACGCCGTCCCGATCGAGACCGGCATATTCGCCATGGCTGAAGGGAGGCAGCCGTGAGCACCCTCACCAAAGCTGCCGTGAAGCTCACCATCAACGGCAAGGCATTCAGCGCCCGCGAGGGCGAGACCGTCCTCGAGGTCGCGCGCCGCGAGGGCATCGACATCCCGGCGCTGTGCCACGAAGAGGGCATGGCCGCCTGGGGCGCCTGCCGCCTGTGCATGGTCGAGGTCGAAGGCCTCGACAAGCTGCAGGCGGCCTGCACCACCTGGGTCGCCGACGGCCTGCTCGTCAAGACCGACACGCCGCGCGTGCGCGCCCGCCGCGAGAGCTACCTCAAGATGTATCTCTCGGATCACAACGCCTACTGCGAGGCGCCCTGCTCGCACGCCTGCCCCACGCACATCGACATCCCCGCCTACATGGCGGCGCTGGCCGACGGCGACGCCGCCGGCGCCGCCGCCATCGTGCGCGAGGAGCTGCCGTTCGCCGGCATCCTCGGGCGCGTGTGCCCGCAGTACTGCGAGCCCGTCTGCCGGCGCGGCGACGTGGACGAACCCATCGCCATCTGCGCCCTGCACCGGGCGATGGCCGACCACACCGACACGCGGCTCATCGCCGGCCTCTCGAGCGGCAGGCGCGTGGCCGTCATCGGCGCCGGGCCGGCCGGCCTGGCCGCCGCCTGGTTCCTCACCGAGAAGGGCCACCAGGTCACGATCTACGACGCCAACCCCAAGGCCGGCGGCTCGCTGCGCTACAGCATCCCCGAGTTCCGCCTCCCCGAAAAGGTCGTGGACAAGGAGCTGGCGCCGCTCTGGGAGGCCGGCGTACGTTTTGTCGGTGAGTCGGAGCTGGGCTACGAGGTCGACCCCGACGGCCTCTTCGACGCGGGCTTCGACGCCGTGGTCATCGGCGTGGGCACGTGGGACGAGCCCAAGCACATCCTCCCCGGCGACGACGCCGCGCTGCGCGGCCTCGACATCCTCAAGCGCGTGCGCGAGGGCCGCGCCGTCAAGTTCACGCAGAAGGTCGCCGTGATCGGCGACGGCATCACGGCGCTCGACGTGGCCCGCACGGCGCGCCGCAAAGGCGCCAAGGAGGTCGTGGTCATCGCCCAGCACGAGGGCGCGGACATCCCGGCCGGCGCCCGCGAGCTCGCCGCCGCCCTCGAAGAGGGCGTCAAGTTCGAGCTCGGTACCCTGGCCAGGAAGGTCAAGGCCAAGGCCGGCAAGGCGCAGGGCGTGGAGTGCGTGCGCGTGGTCCGCGAGAAGGGCCGCACCAAGGAGGTGCGCGGCTCGCGCTTCGACGTGGCCGCCACGACCGTGGTGCTGGCCACCGGATACGCGCCCAAGCTCGGCGACAGCGCCGAGTACCTGGCGCTCGCCGACGGCGTGCGCCTGCAGGCCAACTTCTACACCGGGCGCACGCCGGCCGACGGCGTGTTCGCCGCCGGCGACGCCATCAGCGGCGCGCAGTCGGTGATCCACGCCGTCGCCGGCGGCAAGCGCTCGGCGCTGGCCGTCGACGCCTGGCTGCGCGGCGCGGACCTCGCGGAGCTCGAGGAGAAGCTGGCCGTCTTCAGCGGCCTGCCCTACCTCGAGCAGCTCAAGGACGAAGAGCAGCTCGGCGAGCTGGGCCGGCGACTGGCCGAGCGCAGCCCGGTGTGGCTCAAGATGGG
>JBAXRL010000668.1:0-2413 GCA_037131205.1 Actinomycetes bacterium
CCTCCACGGTGGCCAGTCGCGGCGCACCCGGGTAGCATGTCGGCGGAGGTGATTGTCATGGTCGACGTACTACAGGACAAGCGCGAGGCCATCGCCGAGCTCTGCGCCCGGTACGGGGTTGCGCGCCTTTTCGTCTTTGGGTCCGCCCTGCGCGACGACTTCCGTCCCGGCGAGAGCGACGTCGACCTGCTCGTCGAGTTCGGCCCCATGGACGGCTACGCCAAGGCAGTCGCCTACTTCGACCTCCTCGACGCGCTGAGCGAACTGCTCGGCGCGGAGGTCGACCTGGTCATGGTCGGCGCCGTCAAGAATCGCTACATCGCACGCGATATCGAGCGCACCCGGCAGCTGCTCTATGCCGCGTAGCACGGCCGCCTACCTCGCCGACGTCGTCGATGCCTGCGACGCGGTCGCTGAGGTGCTCACCGGCGTCGACCTCGAGACCTACTGCGCACGGCGATCCATTCGCTCCTCGGTCGAGCGCGAGTTCACCATCATCGGCGAGGCCATCGGCGTACTCGCTCGCCGCGAACCGGCGCTCGCTGCGCGCATCTCCCACGCGCGCCTCATCGTCGGCCTCCGCAACCGGCTTGTCCACGAATACCCGCAGATCGACGACGAGGCTGTCTACTCGATCGCCCGGCGCGACGCGCCCGTGCTGCGGGCCGAGTGCGCAGCCCTTCACGAACTTGTGGGGGACGCAGACTAACAAGCGGATCAAGCTGGCTCGCCGCGGCGCCGGCGGCCTCACGGGCGGCCGGCGCGCTCACAGCTTATCCGCGGTACGTTAGGCTGACGCAAGAGTTGGGGGGTGCTGAAGGCGCCGGCGTTGCGCCGAGAGACGGGGCCGGCACGAGAGGAGAGAGCTGCTGGAATGGACCTCACAGATGGATACGAATTGCGGGCGCCCACTTGGGATGACCTCGAGCCCGCCGCTGAGGTGCTCGCGGCGGACCAGCAGGACGACGCCGGGGAGATCCCCCTCGACACCGGCTATCTCCGCGGGCAATGGGAGCGGTTCGGCTTCGAGCTGATGACCGACGCCTGGGTCGCGGTCGACGCGACGGGGACTGTCGTCGGGTACGGGCAGGTCACGCGCGATGAGGACGACCTCGCCGCTTCGTGGGGGGTGGTGCATCCCGCGCATCGCGGGAGGGGCGTCGGATCTGCGCTTCTCGACCTGATCGAGGCGCGAGCGAGCGGATTGCTGGCCGGCCTACACGGCGCTCGCTTCCGGCACGCGGTGAACGCGGGCGACGAGGCCGCGGCGGCCTTGCTCCGGAGCCGCGGCCTGCACCTCGCCCGGCACCACTGGATCATGAGCATCGAGCTCTCACCAGACGTCGTCGCGGGTCCGGCGCCACCGGGGACCGCCATCACGTCAATCAGGCCGCACGACGACCTGCGCGAGGTCCACGCCGTCATCGAGGAGGCCTTTGAGGACCACTGGTGCGCCCGAGCGGAGTCGTTCGAGCACTGGGTCCAGGACCGGACCCAAGGCCCAGACTACGACCCCGCGCTGTGGCGACTGGCGTGGGAGGACCGCCGCTTGGTCGGCGCGCTCGCCGCGAGCGTGCTGGGAGACCAAGGCTGGGTGACGTTGCTCGGCGTGCGCAGAGAGGCGCGTGGGCGCGGCATCGGCGCCGCCCTGCTGCACAGCGCGTTCGAGGCAGTCGCAGCGCGCGGGACCCGCTCGGTCGTGCTGACCGTGGACGCGGCCAACCCCACTGGAGCCACCGCCCTCTACGAGCGGGTCGGTATGCGCGTGGCCAGCCGCTTCGACCTGTGGGAGCGGGCTCTGGATCCCCCGGAGTCCTGAGGCATTGCGTGAGCCCGCAGCCACCAAGGCGTTCGAGCAGACGCCCGGTTGCGCTGCGATATCCTCATCGCGTGCAGGGCGCAGCTCAATGCCCGGACGTTCGGCGTATTCTCTCGGGACCCGATGCGGTGCTATGCTCAGCACTGGAATACTGGTGTCGTCTTGGAGGTCGCCACATGGGCATCAACGTGAAGTTCTCTGAGGACGTCGTCCCGCTCGGAGACATGAAGGTGAATCCGGGCAAGATCGTGCGTCGCATCGACGAGACCGGCCGCCCGGCGCTGCTGACGAGCCACGGACGGGGCGTCGCCGTGGTGCAGGCACTGTCTGAATACGAGGCCGCGCAAGAGGAGCGCGAGTTCATGCGCGCCGTCGTCGCCGGGCTTGCTGACATCGACGCCGCACGCGTCGTTCCCATGACGGAAGTGAAGCGCCGCTTGGGCCTCGACTGATGACTGCGCGGTTCAGCGTTGAGTTCGCTGAGTCTGCGGCAGACGATCTGCTGCAGGTACTGGCGTGGTACGCATCCCAAGATGTGCCTGACGTCGGGAGACGCTTGGTCGCCGCCGTCATCGAGCGGGTGGACCAGCTAGA
>JBAXRL010000669.1:0-2413 GCA_037131205.1 Actinomycetes bacterium
ATGAGCCTCGACGTGATCGTCGAAGGTCTCGACGAACAGCCGGATGTCGCCTTGGCGAACTCGTGCCTCGCCGTCTGTGAACCTCGCAATGGCGGTCTTGGGACGAGCGCAGTTGTGGATCCAGTCATGCCGAATCTGGATGATCGCGCCTATGCGCTTCTTCAGCGTGTAGATCGCCTTCTTCGTGGCGGCCTCCTTGCCCTTCCCCGCCAAGGCGGCAATCTCCGCGGCCGTCATGGGACCAGTCAGGTGTTTGCGCCCGTGATCCAGCATGGCACCGATGAAGTCGGCCCACAGCTTCTGGCCCGAAGGGAGGACGGGGTTGAACATGTCTTCGACGCGCGAGATCGAGAGAAGATCGTCCCTCTCCATTATGCTCCGTGCAGCCATTCTGATTCCCCAGGCCGGGCGCGATTTGCGAGACGTGTCCAACACGTCGCCTGCCGGCAAGCGCTCCTTCTTGTACGCAGCTGGCAAGTCACCGGGCCAGACCCCCTCGACGTAGGCCCGGAGGACCTTGGTGAGGCAATCGACATACTTGTCGCGCAGATAGGCGTCCATGGCGCCGACCGAGAAGGCGATTGCGGCAATCCGAACGTCCTGGCAAAGTCGTTGATCCGAACCAGCGCGTTCCAGCACCTTCGCCTGATCGAGCATGGCCTCCGCACGCCGGATGTCCTCATTGAAGTGGCCGCCGGCTGTGGTTGTCATTTGTCCCTCAAAGTACCCATCGCTGGGTCTCCGTCAGTGCGTGCAGCGGTCGTGGCTCTATCTTCGGAATGACGTATCGAAGAACGAGCCTGCGGTCTGAACCGTCCGGGCTTGGCCTGCGTGAGGGCTGCGCAAACTGTCTGCTTCCTCTGAAGACCCGTGACACGACCCTCCAGAAGGCCGTCATGGCCCGTCACCGAGATGCGGAGCTCAAACACTGTCAACGTCGGGCGAAACCTGCTCCATTCATGCCAACAGATTCGAGCCTCGCAGATGTTCGGCAACGGTGCGACCGAGCAGGGAGGAATCCAGCGAGGCAATATGAACCGCACGCACGGCAATCCCAAGAGACAGTCGCTCTACGCGCTCCACTGTGTGGCTTGATTGCTCATCAGCGTCATCAGCGTCAGTCTCGGTTTCGAAGGCGACCCGCATCTCCGAAGAACTGTTTCCAATCACAATCCCTTTGACTGTTGGAGGATCGCACGCCGTCAGAAGCGGGGCGCCCGAGAGTCCGCAAGGCGCCGCGAACGACAACTCGTGAACCGAGAAGGCCGGTCCCCGAAAACCTGGTGGTCTGAATCGCGGCAGGGTGCATGCGACCTCGCCGCTGAAGGCCCGAGCTACGATTGAGCGCTCATCGTCAACCATGTACAAGCCGTAGGGGTAGCCAACCGTCCGCACAGGCGCCAGCACCGGCAGGTTCTCCAGGTTCCAAGCCAACACCGGCATGTCATTGAGGCTCGAACCAGCTACGGAGTACTTGAGAACGCCGATGTCCGCATCGAGGATCTCAGATCCCGATACCGGTACTGCGCTCCATGCTTCGTCTTGGGGCACCGCGATGAGGGCTGTGGTGTCGTTCGGTCGGGCCTCGAGCTCGCTGACGACGTGACCAGCCGTCAGGCAGAAGCCGCCGCCGACTGAGAAGCACGTGCCCAGGACGTTGCCGTTCACCTTGTACGGCCCAGCGGCGTCGGGCTTGCCCACGAGTACCGGACAGACCATCTGGTTGGCGATGAACACTGAAGCCCCGTGTCCGCGCTGACAACGGGCACCCAGTTTGCAATGGACCTTCGCCGGACTGTCTCCTTCTCCATGGGACAGTAGCACGACCCCTGGACGGGTGGCATGCGCAGTCTCGGAGAGTCGGCTGAGTCAACGTCGATTGAGCACCGAGCACCTCGGAAGCCTGCGCCCCCGACGAAGACGAACTGGGGGACCGGAGAAGTCAGCGTGATTGGCGTCGTCCTCCCGATCCAAACGGAGAGCGCGACAGGCGAAACGTCTACCGCCCTCGGCCATCGTCACCCTTGCAGGCCAACAGGCGCGCCCTGTAGGGTCGTGCCGGACCGGACGTTCTGTTCGTGCGGAAGAAGTGGCAGAATCGAGGCTATCAAGACATTCAACGAACTGCGCTGGTTTAGCGGTTGGCAGACGCTTCCGATATAGTCCTTGAAACAAGGAATCACAGGCACAAGGGGCGCAGGCTCTCCCATGAAGGCATCGAAGAAGAAACGCATGGCTACATCGCGGTACGGCCCGAAGGCAAGAGATAGCAGGATCGTGGTGTTCTCGGCCGCCAAGGGCGCAGCGAGCATTCTCGACCTTGGAGCCATCCGCATGAGGCGCGTCTATCGAGCGAACCTGTCCGGCCGATCCGTGGATGCTGGTCTCGCGAAGTCGTGGCAAGTGGTAGGCG
>JBAXRL010000670.1:0-2408 GCA_037131205.1 Actinomycetes bacterium
CGCGCAGTACCGGGTACGCTGCGACGGAGCCACGTGCCAGGCGATCCACTTCAACTTCGACAAGTTGCAGGAGCTCACCGCGCCCGGCCGCTTCGACGTGCCGCTGAGCCTGTCGAAGAACGAGTACAACGGCGCCGTGAGCGCCCAGGCCGAGGTGAGGGGGCTGCATCGACTCGACGTCCCCGAGCGCGACCTGTGCGCCACCGCCTGCGACCTGTCGTGCCCGGAGCGGCTCGGCGGCGGCGCCCTGTGGGATGAGCTGCTCGACGGTCCGGCGTGGCCGGGCGGAGCTGGGCCGGACGACGGCGAGCCCGCGGCGCTCGCCGGGGCGCACGCCGACGGCCGCCTGCTCGACCGCCGCGGCCGCGCTGCCGTCACGGCGCTGGCCTCGCTGGCGGCCGGCGGCGAGCGCGTGCTGGTGCTCGTTGCCGATGTCGCCCGCCGCCGCCCGCTGCTGAGCCGCGACGTGCTCTCGCCGCAGCTCGAGCGACGTGCCTTGTACCTGCAGTCGGCGTGCGTGGGCCGGCTCGGCGAAGCGCTGGCCGGCCCCGACCTCGTGATGACCGGCTACGACGTGGTGGCCGCGCGCCCGCGGCTGGCCGCGGCCTTCGCCCACGTCGTGCTCCTCGACCCGCCGTGCACGCGCCGCCTGCTGGCGACGGTCGTCGCGGCGGCGCCCGAGGCGTGGGTGCATGCGCTCTGGGGCCCGGACGAAGCGGGCTCCACCGCGCAGGTCGCGGCCGCCGGGCTCGACCTCGACGCGGCGATGCGGCGCGCCTGGCGCGCCCTCAGCGCCGCATCCGGGCGGTTTGACAAAGCGCTCGCGCAGGAACTTCTTGGGGGAGACCCGTTTCTGCGCTCGGCCGGCGCCGCGGCGGCCGCCCTGCGGGCGCTCCGCGACGCCGGCCTCCTGCACATCGACGGGTCCGGCGGCTACCATCTTGAACGGCCGCGGAGTAAGGTCGACGTCACCCAGACCGACACGTGCAAGGCATGGCACAACCTGTTTCAGACAAGCGACTTCCTGCGGACCTGCCTGACGGCCGGGATCTGACGCAGGTCCCCGACAAGTACCGCCCGCTCCTCGACGACCTCTTCGCGGCCATCGCCCGGTACAACCCGGACGCCGACCGCGAGCTCATCACGCGTGCCTTCGTCGCGGCCAGCGTCCTCCACGGCCGGCAGAGCCGCAAGAGCGGCGAGGCCTACATCCATCACCCCGTGGGCACCGCCCTCAACGCCGCCGAGCTCAAGCTCGACTCGGTCACCATGGCCGCGGCGCTGCTGCACGACGTCGTCGAAGACACGGGCACACCGCTCTCCTGGATCGAGGACCAGTTCGGCGCCGAGATCGCCATGCTGGTCGACGGGGTCACCAAGCTCACCAAGATGCACTTCACCTCCCGGGAGGAGGAGCAGGCCGAGAACTACCGCAAGATGATCGTCGCCATGGCCACCGACATCCGCGTCATCCTCATCAAGCTCTGCGACCGTCTGCACAACATGCACACGCTCTGCTATCTCAGCAAGCAGAAGCAGATCCAGAAGGCCAAGGAGACGCTCGAGGTCTACGCGCCCCTCGCGCACCGCCTCGGCATCCACAACATGAAGTGGCAGCTCGAGGACCTCGCCTTCGCCTCGCTGCACCCGCGCAAGTACCAGGAGATCCAGACGTGGGTCGCCCAGCGGCGCGCCGATCGCGAGGACTACGTCGACGAGGCCGCCGGTTTCCTCAATACCGAGCTCGACAAGGCCGGCATCGTCGCCGACATCAGCGGCCGCGCCAAGCACTTCTACTCCATCTACACGAAGATGAGCCGCGGCGGCAAGGAGTTCAACGAGATCTTCGACCTCACCGGCCTGCGCGTGCTCGTCGACAGCATCAAGGATTGCTACGGCGCCGTGGGCATCATCCATTCTGTGTGGAAGCCGATCCCGGGGCGCTTCAAAGACTACATCGCGATGCCCAAGTTCAACCTCTACCAGTCGCTGCACACCACGGTCATCGGCCCCGGCGGCAAGCCCCTCGAGATCCAGATCCGCACCTTCGACATGCACCAGACCGCCGATTTCGGGGTGGCCGCGCACTGGCTCTACAAGGAGCGCGGCGAGCGCGACCCAGACAAGCTGGCCTGGCTGCACCAGATGATGGAGTGGCAGTCGGAGACCGGCGATTCGCGCGACTTCATGGACACCCTGCGCATCGAGCTCTTCGACGACGAGGTCTTCGTGTTCACGCCCAAGGGCGACGTCAAGAGTCTGGCCGCGGGCAGCACGCCGATCGACTTCGCCTACGCCGTGCACACCGACGTCGGCAGCCACACCGTGGGCGCCAAGGTCAACGGCCGCATCGTGCCGCTGCACACGAAGCTGAGCAGCGGCGACATCGTCGAGATCATCACCAGCAA
>JBAXRL010000671.1:0-2403 GCA_037131205.1 Actinomycetes bacterium
CTGAGCCGCCCGGCGGTACGTGCGCTTGCGTGGTATTGTCCGACGCACGTCTGCTGTGAGACCGGGGAGGTCGTTGTGGCTCGTACCGCGCGCTTCGCCGTCACCGCCGAGATCGTCACCGACATCGCCTCCAGCCGCGCGATCGAGGACATCCTGGCCAGCGTGGCCAAGCGCAGCGCCCAGGCGCTCGAGGTCTGGGAGTGCGACGTCTACGAGTACACTCCCGGCGCAGGTACAGTCACCTGCCTCGCGACGTGGGCCAGAGAATCCGCGGGTGAGGGGGGGTGGCTGGGCACGGCGATGCCGGTCGCCGACCAGCCTGCGTTTTGCTGCGCGTTGTCCGAGCGGCGCATGGTCGCCTGTCATCTCGACGACGCCGGCCTGGCGGCGCTCGATCGCGCGCGCATGGAGTCGTGGGGCGAGCGCAGCGCCCTGATCGTGCCGCTGACGGTGCGCGGCGAGGCGCTCGGCTGCCTCGCCCTCATCGAGACCCGACATACACGGGTGTTCAGCGCCCGTGACCGCCGGCTCGCCGCCACCCTCGCGGCCCTGGCCGCGATGGCCATCGACAACGCGCGTCTTTACGCCGAGGTCAGGCATCTGGCCATCACCGACGGCCTCACAGGCCTCTACAACCACCGCTACTTCTATGAGCGACTCACGCAGGAGGTCGCGCGTGCCCGGCGCTACAGCCTGCCGGTTTCGCTGCTCATGCTCGACCTCGACGACTTCAAGGGCTGCAACGATCGCTACGGCCACCGCTTCGGCGACGGCGTGCTGTGCCGGCTCGGGGAGCTGCTCATCGCCGAGACCCGCCAACAGGTCGACCTCCTGGCGCGCTACGGCGGCGAGGAATTCGCGATCGTCATGCCCTCTACCGGCGGGCACGACGCCGCCGGCGCCGCCGGGAGTGCGCGCCGAGGCGTCGCCGAGACCCATGCGCCGGAGCCCGGCGCCGCCGAGGCGGTCTCGCTCGCGACCGGCGACGATGACGCGGCCGAGGCGCGCTCCGTCGCCGAGCGCATTCGACGGCGGGTCGCAAGCGAGCCCTTCGCGGCCGACGTGCAGCCTCCGGTCGTGACGATCAGCGTTGGCGTGGCCGTCCTGTCGAGAGAGATCGCCACGGCCGAGCAACTCGTCGAGCGCGCCGATGCCGCCCTCTACGCGGCCAAGCAGCGCGGCAAGAACCGGGTCGAGGTCGCCGGCGCGTAGAGGGCGGACACTGGAAGGCCCCGTCCAGGCTCGGGAGGAGAACGAGGGCTCTCCCGCCGACGACTCGCGCGATCCGTCAGTACGGGAACTCGACGCCCAGGCCGTGCAACTCCTCCTTCGCGGTCTGGTACATGTCGAGGTACCAGCCCCGCGGCCGCACCTTCATGACCTCGTAGCACTCCTGGAAAGGCTTGCCGGCCGGCGCCTCGGCGATCTGATCCTCGTACTTCACGAGCAGCTTGTCGACGATCTCGTTGGCCTGGGCGCGCGTCATGCCCTGCCGCGCCACGGCGTGGCCGACCTCGCAGGCGAGGCGCGCCTCAAGCGGCGTCGCGTAGTTGCGGTGCTTGTTGTGCCGCGGCGCCGCGGTCCACAGGTCGCCGCCCGAGACGACGCTGGCGATGGCGTGGGCGGCCGCCTCGCGGAAGAGCATGTCTGTGCCCGGTCCGGCGTTGAAGAAGCCGTTGCTGGTCGAGAGGATGCGGCTGTTGCGGCTGAGCGCCTGCTGCACGAGGCTCACCAGCCAGAGCATCTCGCGGCCGCTGTTCGAGGTGTATTGCAGGTGGAACGGGAAGCTGTTGTTGAAGTTGTGCTGGTAGACGGTGAGCCCTACGAGGTGGTGGGCGGTCTCGAGCACGGCCGTGCCCTCCGCGCCGCCGGCGTAGCCGCCGTAGATGGCGCCCGTGAGGCAGCCGATGGCGCAGCCGAACTGCTTGCAGTGCGCCACCTTGTTGAGCAGCTCGTTGTCGGTCTTCATCTCGGTGAGCACGCCGATGAGGCGGCCGTCGCTGGCGCGCACGCCCCACTCGTTGTTGCTCACCGACACCTGGCCGACGTCCGACTGCGCCGTGCCCACGGCGACCAGGAACAGGCCCGGCCGCCCGACCAGCTTCGTGGCGTTGCGGAGCAGCATGGCGTGCTCCATGACACCGACCATCTCCGAGGGCGTGCCCGAGGTGATGTTTCTGCCGAGGCTCTCTTCGAGGATGGGGCCGCAGACGCCGTCGGCGAGCGGCTCCTGCACGTAGGCCATCGAGGCCTGCAGAAAGATGTCCTCGTCGTAGGTGATGTCGGGGCTGAAGATGCAGAAGGGGCCGCGTTCGTCTTCGATGCGGCGCGGCCGCCAGAAGCGGGTTTCGTGGCCGGCGCCGACGACGTGCTGCTCCGGCGCCAGGAAGAGCGCCTCGTTGA
>JBAXRL010000672.1:0-2403 GCA_037131205.1 Actinomycetes bacterium
CACGGCGCCTATGCCGTGGGCGGCGACCACCCGCGCGGTCTTCTGCAGCCGCGGCCGACGGAAGACCGGGCCGCGGCTGCCGGAAGACCGGGCCGCGGCTGCCGGAAGACCGGGCCGCGGCTGCCGGAACCGCGCCGGTCGATGCGCGAGACGAGGCGCGCGCGGGCCAGCGACCAGCAGCGGGTAGGCATGGGCGAGGGAGCGCCGGCTTCCCCTCAGTTTCCCTGGCGGCCGCGCCACCCGTGGCGGGTGAGGATGGGAGCCAAGGGCTGTCTTCCCCTCGGTCAGGCGGAGCACCTGCCCCTGGTGGCCGCCTTCCTCGCGCGCATGGGACTGGCCGCGGTGGCGGGCGCGGCGGCGCTCGCGGAGATGGCCGTCGACCTCGGCGGCGTGGTCAAGCTGATGGTGCTCGACACGCTCTCCGGGAGGAGCCCTCTCTACCGCCTGGAGAGGTTCGCCGCTGCGGTCGACACGGAGCCGCTTCTCGGCAAGGAGGTGAGCCCGGGCGCCTTCAACGACACCACCCTGGGCCGCGCTCTGGACGCCATCTACGAGCGTGGCGCGGGGCGGCTCTTCGGCCAGGTCGCGCCGGCTGCCGCGGCGGCCTTTCCGGCGGAGCTCGACCTGCGTCACCTGCGCTTCCTCGCCACCTCGGTGAGCGTCTGGGGGGAGTACGCCGCGCGGGAGCAGGACGGCGAGCAGGGACTGAGCGTCACCTTCGGCCTCTCCAGGGACCTGCGCCCCGACCTCAAGCAGTTTTTCATCCAGATGCTCCGCGTTCATCGCAGCATCCCCATCCTCGGGGGGTGCGCCGACGGCAACGCCTCGGACAAGACCGTGAACAACGCCGTGCTCACGAGGCTCTCCGCATGCATGGCAAGGCACGGCCTCGCCGCAGGCGCCTTCGTCTACGTCGCCGACGCGGCCATAGTGACGCCCGCGAACCTCACGGTCGTCGGCGAGAACCTCTTGATCACGCGCCTGCCCTTCACCTACGGGGAGGCCGAGAGGGTGGTCGCGGAAGCGGTGCAGGAGGGCCCCTGGACAGCCGGGCCGCCGTCGTGCACTCGAACGCGCGGACGGCGAGGCCGCGCGGACGTCGAGGCCGCGCGGACGGCGAGGCCGCGCGGACGTCGAGGCCGCGCGGACGGCGAGGCCGCCGCCGCGAAGCTGGTCGGCGAGGCCGCGCGGACGGCGAGGCCGCGCGGACGGCGAGGCCGCGCGGACGTCGAGGCCGCGGTCGCAGAGCGGCTCACCTACGCGCGCGGCCGGCCGTCCTCGCGAGTGAGCACGTGGCCGCGCCGATCGGCGGCGGCAACGGCCCTCCTTGACAAACACAGAGAAACGGGTACAAACGGGGCAATCCAGATTGTGACTCAGAGGGGATGCCACGTGTTCGCTGCCGAGCGTCACCGGGTGATCGCAGACCGCGCCCGAAGCGCTGGGGGGGTCGGCGCCCTCGAGCTCTGCGCGGAGCTCGATGTGACGCCGGAGTCGATTCGCCGCGACCTGACCGCACCGGCCGGCCAGGGGCTCCTGCGCCGCGTCCACGGCGGCGCGGGTCCTCGTCGATGTGCGCACGACCGCGCCGGAGCTCACGACCGCGCCGGAGCTCACCACCCGCATGGCGTCGATGATTGCGGAGAAGGACCGCATCGCGGCTGCGGCGCTGCGTGAGATCCCCAGCGAGGGGGCGATCCCGATAGACGCCGGCACGACCACCGCTCGCCGGGCGGAGATACCGCCCACGGAGCGCCTGCCGACCATCGTGACCAACTCGCTGCCGATCGCGACGATGCTGTCGATGCGCCCCAGCTTCACGGTGCCGACCACGGGCGGACGCGTCCGGGAGCGCACGCTTGCCGGCGTTGACGAGTGGGCGGCACGCTCGCTGTCGGAGATCTGCCGCGACGTCGCCTTTGTGGGCGCCGGCGGCGTGTCGGTCGGCGGCGGGCTGACCACGCCGGATCCGCCCGCGGCCGCTGTGAAGCGGGCGATGCTCCATGCGGCCCGCGGAGTCGTCGCGCCGGCGGGCAGCTCCAAGGTGGGCCGGGACTACTTCGCAAGCTTCGGACGGCTCGACGACGTCGATGTCCTGATCACCGACTCGGGGCTCGACAAGGCTGAGGCCGCGACGCCGGCCGCGGCGGCGGGCCGCAGGTGGTGCGGGCGTGAGCGTCACGCTCACGCTGAACCCCAGCGTCGATCGCACCATCGACATCGACGACCTGGTGCGCGGCGGCCGTCTCGCTTTTCGGCAGCCGCATGCCGGCGCCCGACGGCAACCATCGCGCCGCGGTCCGACTCGACGCGAGTATCGACAGGGATCTCGCCCTGACCGAGAGGAGTTGACGATGTCAGACCTCATCACGACCGAGCTGGTCGATCTCCTGCTGACGACCG
>JBAXRL010000673.1:0-2402 GCA_037131205.1 Actinomycetes bacterium
CTCGACCTCGACGTGTTCGACGGGCCGTTCGACCTGCTCGTCACGCTGATCCTCAAGGACGAGATCGACATCTGGGAGGTGCGCGTCTCGCGCATCATCGCCGAGTACGTCCTCAAGCTCGCCGACAGCGGCGAGCTCGACCTCGACGCGACCTCTCAGTTCGTGGTGCTGGTCGCGGCGCTGCTCGAGATGAAATCGCGCCTGCTCCTCGAGGAGGAGGTCGAGGCGGAGCTCGAGGACCTCGACCCCGACGAGGCCGCCGAGCGCCTCCTCGAGAGCCTGGCGCGCTACAGCCAGTTCAAGAACGCCGCCGGCGCCCTGCGGCGGCGCTGGGACGAGCACAGCGCGCGGCTGTATCGCAGCGTCCCCGTGCCGCCGGCCCTGCTGCGCCGGCCGGCCCCCGCAGGGGCGCTGCCGGCGGCGGCCCTGCCGGCGGCCCTCGCGCCGCTGCTGCGCGAACCGCCCGTGCCCGACACCAGCCACCTCGCCGATCTCGCCGTGTCGCTGGTGCGGGAGCTGCGGCGTCTGCGCCTCATCCTCGGCGAGGCAGGGCAGTTCACCTTCGCCGCGGTCGCCCCCGACGACCGCCTCGAGCGCGCCGTCACCTTCTTCGCGCTGCTCGAGCTGCACTCCGAGGGCGAGGCCGTGCTCCGCCAGAAGCGGCACCTCGGCGACATCGTTGTGACCCGGGTGGCGCGGCCGGCGTCGGCGGCGGTCGCGGCGGCGTGATCCGGCGTCGGCGGCGGTCGCGGCGGCATGAGCCGCCGCCGGATGACGCCGCCCGCCTGTCTGCGGTAGCATCGACCGCACCCGGTCACCCGCGGACCCTGGACCTCATGCACGCACTCGCCCGGCGCCTCGAGGCGCTCCTGTTCATATCGCCGCGGCCGCTGCCGCCCGCCGAGATGGCGGCCGCCTGCGGCTGCTCCGCGGCGGAGGTCGACGAGGCGCTCGCCGCCTTGCGCGTCGAGTACACCGAGGAGCGGCATGGCGTCACGCTGCGCGAGATCGCCGGCGGCGCGACGTTTGCCGTCGCCGACGACTGCGCTGAGGACGTGCGCCGGCTCACGGGCGCCGAGCGCCCCGACGATCTCACGGCGGCGCTGCTCGAGACGCTGGCCGTGGTCGCCTATCTGCAGCCGGTCACGCGCACGGAGGTGGCCGAGGTGCGCGGCGTCTCCGCGGAGTGGGCGCTGAGCGCGCTGGAGCAGCGCGGCCTCGTGGAGCAGCAGGGCCGCGCCGACACGCCGGGCGCGCCGATCCTGTACGCCACCGGCGCGCGCTTTCTCAAGCTGTTCGGGCTGCGCTCGCTGCGGGAGCTGCCGCCGCTGGAAGAGTTCTCCCTGCGGGCGGCCGAGGTCGATGAGATCCGCGCCCGCCTGCTCGCCAACGCCGAGAGGAGGCGGGCGTGAGCCAGCCTATGAACCTGGTGGTCTACCTGGCGCGCGCGGGCCTCGGCTCGCGACGCGTGTGCGACGAGCTCGTCCGCAACGGATCCGTGACGGTCAACGACGTGGTGGTGACGTTCCCCCGCGAGAAGATCGCCGCCGAGGACGTCGTGCTCGTCGACGGCGAGCCCACGGAGGCGCGCGAGCTGCGCTACTTTCTCGTCAACAAGCCGCGGGGGGTCGCGAGCACGCGCCGCGACCCTCACGCCGAGCGCGTGATCGTGGACCTGGTGCCCAACGGACGCATCCTGTTCCCCGTGGGGCGGCTCGACGTGGACACCACGGGCCTGATCGTGCTGACCAACGACGGCGTGCTCGCCAATCGGCTGATGCATCCCCGCTACGGCGTGCCCAAGACCTACGTCGCTCGCGTGCGCGGCAAGGTGAGCCGGCGCGCTCTGGGCGCCCTGCGGCAGGGCGTCGACCTGGAGGACGGGCTCACGTCGCCGGCGGAGGTCAACCTCAAGAAGCAGAGCGCCAGGACGGCCCTCGTCGAGATCACCATCCACGAGGGCCGCAAACGCCAGGTGAGGCGCATGTTCGCGGCCGTCGGGCTGCCGGTGGAGGAGCTGCACCGGCGCAGGTACGGCCCCATCGCCGACAAGGGCCTCGAGCCCGGCGGGTATCGCGAGCTGGCCGGCGACGAGGTCGAGGCGCTGCGGCGCGCCGGGGAGGACGTGGCCGTGGCCGTCGGCGGCGAGGTGGAGGGCCCGCCGGTCCTGCTCGCCGCGGAGGCGCCGCCCGCGCCGCAGGCGGTCCGGGCGGCGGCGCCCTTGGCTACGGCGCAGGACGAGCCCCGAGGCGAGCCTGAAAGCGCGGGGAGTGTATAGTGTTGCACTCCCCCAGCGGACCGGAGCCTCATGACTGACGATACCCCCCGGCTGTATGGCCTGCGCGGTGCGACGACGGTCGAGCGCGACACCAGCGACGACATCGCCGAGCGCACGGCGGAGC
>JBAXRL010000674.1:0-2400 GCA_037131205.1 Actinomycetes bacterium
GCACAGAAGAGGCCCGGCGGGCGGGGCCGCCGCGCCCGAGGGGCCTGACGAAGGGTCAGACAAGGCACCGGTCACGCGCTCTCCCCTTCCCAGTCCTTCCACATGATGACGGCGTCCTCGCGATCGTCGCTGTAGTAGCCCGGACGCACGCCGGTGGCGACGAACCCGAAGCTCCGGTACATCTGAATGCCCGGAGTGTTGGAGACGCGCACCTCAAGGGTGTGCCCGCGGTGCTCGCGAAGCTCGGTGATGGCGAAATAGGCATCCAGCAGCTCGGCGGCGATGTGCCGGCGGCGGTACGGCTCGTCCACGGCGATGTTCATGAGGTGCCAGACGTCCACGAACATGTCGGCGACCACGTAGCCGACGATCCGTCTGCCGACCTCGCAGACGAGGACGATGCCCGACTCACGGGCCATCTGGCTGGTAAAGATGGCCGGCGACCACGGCATGGTGAACGTGCGACGTTCGATCGCCGCCACCGCCTCGAGGTCGGTGAACTGCATGGGCCGCACGCGACGCTCGGCGCCGCGCTCGTCGGGCACAGCCTTGAGCGTCACGGCGCGCCGCCTGAGGAAGCCGGACGGGCCGCGCCGCCGCCCGCCCAGCGCGCCGCGTCGGGAGCCCGGCCATACAGCGGCAGCACAGCGTCCGCGCCGCAGACGAGGCCAGGCGCCGCCTGAGCGACGGCCCGGCCGACCATCGCGGCCGTGGGTGCGGGGATCTCGTCGGCGATGATCGCCGTGGGGGGGAGCAGATCACGGTACAGCACGGCGCCGTCGCCGCCCACGAGGACGTCGCCCAGGCGGGCCAGCCACGCCGCAAGCTCGTCCGCGGGTACGACCGTGACGCGCTCGACAACGCGCACCCCGCCGCATGCCTCGTCGGCGGCGTAGACGGCCGCGAAGACTTCACGGCGCTTGCCGTCGATGAGCGGGACGAGCGGGCGCTGGGCGGCGGCCTCCGGCAAGCGCGCGAGGGCGAGCGCCAGCGCGGCCGCCGTGGGGACGCCCGCGAGGCGCACGCGGCCGTCCGCCTGCGCCAGGGCGCGCGCCGTGGCCACGCCGATGCGCAGGCCGGTGAAGGCGCCGGGGCCGAGGCCGACGGCGACGGTGTCGACGTCAGACCAGCTCGCCGCGGCCGCCTCGAGCACCTCGTGCACGCCCGCCAGCAGACGCTGCGTATGGGCCGGGCCCTCGAGGGCGACGGTCTCGGCGACGACGGAGCCGTCGGCGGCGCAGAGCGCCGCCGAGCAGGCCGTCGTCGCCGTCTCGAGCGCGAGGATCACGAGGCGCCCCGCATCACGCGAGTGGCGGGCCCGTCCGCGGCGGGCTCGTCCACCGCGACCCCCTCGGCGGCTGCGCCTGCGGCGGCCGCCTGCTCGAAGGCCGCCGCGGCATGCAACCGCGCCACACGGCTGCGAGGCGTCCGGTGCAGAAGCTCAAGGCGCACGTCCGCCGCCGGAAGAGCTTCGCGGCCGGCGGCCGGCCACTCCACAAACGTCACGGCGTGCGCGCCGAGATAGTCGTCCCAGGCGAACAGATCCACGTCGGCGCCGCGGCTCAGGCGATAGAGGTCGAGGTGATGCAGGACCTCGCCCTGCCGCCCGTGGTAGCTTTGGGCCAAGGTGAACGACGGGCTCGTGACGGCGCCGCGAACACCGCGGGCGCGCATGATCGCGCGCACCAGCGTCGTCTTCCCGGTGCCGAGGTCGCCCTCGATGGTCACCAGGGCAGGTGGCCGGAGCAGCCCCGCCAGCACGCCGGCGAAACGTCGCGTCTGCGCCGGCGAGGCGAAGGTGAGAGTGACCATCTAGAAGAGGCCGAGCTGCTCCGGCTTGGCCGGCGGCGGGTCGGGCGCGGCCGGCGGCGGGTCGGGCGCCGCCGGTGGCAGGTCCGGCGCGGCGCGCGGCGGTTCGGCCGCTTCCGGAGGAGCGGCCGGCAGCGCGTCCGCGGGCAACGCCGCCTTTGCCGGCGGAGCCGCCTGCGTGAGCAACTCCGGAAGCCGCAGAAAGTCCTCTTTGAGCGTCGTGAGCATCGCCGGCGTGTACAGCGCCGCGGCGGGATGGAAGATCGGATACAGGTAGAAGCTGTGCCCGGAGATCGCGGTGGCCTGCGGCCGGCCGTGCACGCGCGTGATGCCGGCCGGGTTGCCGGTCAGGAGCTTTGTGGCGTGATTGCCCAGGGTGCAGATCACTTTGGGCTTGATGAGCGCGATCTGCCGCCACAGGTACGGCTGACAGGCGGCGATCTCCTCCGGGCGCGGATCGCGGTTGTTGGGCGGCCGGCTCTTGAGCACGTTGGCGATGAACACCTGCTCGCGGGTGAGCCCGATGGCAGCGAGCAGCTGCTCGAGCAGCTTGCCGGCCTGCCCTACGAAGGGCCGGCCCTGCTGGTCCTC
>JBAXRL010000675.1:0-2394 GCA_037131205.1 Actinomycetes bacterium
GAGGGCAAAGCGGCGCTTGTCACCGGCAGCTCCAGTGGCATCGGCGAGGCCATCGCCCTGCGCTTCGCGCGCGAGGGCGCCGACGTGGTGGTGCACTACCACCGCGAGGAGGAAGAAGCCCGCGCGATTGCGGCGCAGATCGAGGCGCTGGGGCGGAAGTCGGTGGCGCTGGGCGCCAACGTCGGCGTGGCCGCGGAGGCCGAGGGACTCGTGCGCGACGCGCACGCTGCTCTCGGCCGCCTCGACATCCTCGTGAACAACGCCGGCGTCGAGATCCGCGAGCCGTTCGTCGAGGTCAGCGAGCAGCACTACGACCTGGTCCTCGGGGTCAACCTCAAAGGCGCGTTCTTCGCCGCGCAGGCCGCCGCGAGGCTCATGATCGCCGCCGGCAAGGGCGGGCGCGTCGTCAACGTCTCCTCGATCCACGAAGACGTCGCCTTTCTCGACTACACGACCTACGCGACCTCCAAGGGCGGCATGCGCATGTTCACGCGCACCGTCTGCCAGGAGCTGGCGCCGCACGGCATCACCGTCAACGACATCGCCCCGGGGGCGATCGCGACGCCGATCAACAAGCGCACCCTCGGCGACGGCGAGCTGCTGCACGAGCTGCAGGACGTGATCCCCGCCGGCCGGCTGGGCGAGCCCAACGAAGTCGCGTCGGTGGCCGTCTTCCTCGCCTCGGACGAGGCGGCCTACGTCACCGGCAGCACCTACTACATCGACGGCGGCATGGCCCGCTGGAACAAGGGACTCTAGAGGGAGATGAGGACGATGGCAGAGCTCGACCAGCGCTTGCTGGAGGACATCTCGGAGTGGTCGCACGAGCGGCCCGTGCCCGGCATCGACGGCGTCCTGCGTCTCGACGTGAGGGACGGCGCCCGCGTCGATGAGTGGTACCTGACCATCGCGAAAGGCGTCGTGACCGTGGGACGCACGGGCGGCGAACCCGACTGCGTGGTCTCGGGTGACAGCGCCACGTTCGCGGCGATCCTGAGCGGCAAGGCCAACGCCATGGCAGCGCTTCTGCGGGGGGCGCTCAGCGCGCGGGGCAAGGTCGTCCTTCTGACCGCGCTGCAGCGCTTGTTCCCCGGCTCGCCGGGCGCCGAGGGCCTGCCCACCGCGGGCTACGCGGAGCGGCAGTCATGAGCGGCGCCGTCAAGATCCTCAGCGGCAACACCTTTGTGGTCAGCGACGACAGCGGCGACATCGAGGCGTCGCTGACCGACCCGACCGGGCTGTTCTCGTTCGACACCAGGTTCCTCTCCAAGTGGGTGCTGACCATCGACGGGCAGCGCCTCAACCCGCTGTCGGTCGACGACCTGCAGTACTTCGAAACGCGCTTCTTCCTCGTGCCCGGCACGGGGACCGTCTACATCGACGCCAAGCTGTCGGTGATCCGTCAGCGCGCCGTGGGCGACGGCTTTCACGAGGATCTCACCATCCTGAACCACGACGACAAGCCGGTCGATCTCGAGGTGCGCCTCGAGGCTGCCTGCGACTTCGCCGACCTCTTTGAGGTCAAGGACGACCTCAAGAAGAAGGGCGAGTACTACACCAGCATCGACGACGGGCGCCTGGTGCTGGGCTATCGTCGCGAGACGTACGTGCGCGAGACCTGGGTCTCGGCTACGGAGGCTTGTGCGGTGGACGAGGGCGGCCTCACCTTCGCCGTCCACGTGGAGCCCCACGAGCAGTGGGCCACCGAGCTGAGCGTGGCGATAGGGCGCGACGTGCGCGGCACGGCCGCCGAACGACCCGAGCACGAACGTCGGGGGCACAAGGCCGGATCCGACATGGCGCTCAGTCTCGAGAAGTGGCTTGACGAGGCGCCGAGCCTCGACTGCGACTGGGACCCGCTCAAGCGGACGTACCGTCGCTCCCTCGTCGATCTTGCGGCGCTGAGGTTCTCGCCGGTCATGTTGCCCGGCCACCACCTGCCGGCCGCGGGTCTGCCGTGGTTCATGACGATGTTCGGGCGGGACAGCATCTTCACCAGCCTGCAGGCGCTGCCGTTCGCCTCCGATCTGGCGCGTACGACGCTGGCGGCCCTCGGTCTCTGGCAGGGCGCGCGCCACGACGACTTCCGCGACGAGGATCCCGGCCGCATCCTCCACGAGATGCGCTTCGGCGAGATGACGGCCTTTGAGGAACGCCCGCACTCGCCCTACTACGGGTCGGTCGATGCCACGCCGCTCTACGTGGTTCTGCTCGACGAGTACGAGCGCTGGACCGGCGACGCCAAGCTGGTGCGGGCTCTCGAGCGACAGGCGCGGGCGGCTCTGGCCTGGATCGACGACTACGCCAACCTGCAGGGCAACGGCTACATCGCCTATCAGCGGCGCAACGAGAAGACGGGCCTCGAGAACCAGTGCTGGAAGGACTCGTGGGACT
>JBAXRL010000676.1:0-2393 GCA_037131205.1 Actinomycetes bacterium
CGACCTTCTCGCCCTCGCGGGCGATGCGCACGAGCTTCTCGACGGTCAGCGACCCGCCGTCCAGGGTGATGGTCACGGAGTCTCCTCTCAAGATGGATCGAGCGCCGGGGGCCGGGGCGTACGCCAAGGGCCGAAACGACGCGTTTCGCAGGCAGGACTCTAGGCGAAGCCCCCCCGGTTTCATAGCGGGGCCGCCGGTTTTCCGCGAGGACGGACGCAAATGCCCCCGGCGATCGCCCGCGGGCTCCTCAGCCGGCGACCTTGTGGGAGACCTCCCGAGCCACGGCTTCCACCATGCCCCGCGCCCGGGGGATGCCGAACTCCTCGATGCGCCAGCTCGGGGCGGTGATACCGACCGCTGCATCGAAGTCGGGAACCTCGATCTGGCAGACGATGGCGGTGACCCCGGCCTCGACCGCGTCGGCCATGAAATGGGCCTTGCCCGGATCCTCGAAGGCGGAGCCGGTGGCTGTGCCGGCAAGCGGCACGCGACGCCCTACCCACCCGCTGTGCCGCAGCGCGTACGGGCTCTCGACCTGATCGATGTAGATGGCGTGGTCGCCGTCGAGGATGATGAGATTCGCCGTCTCCTGGGTGGCGTTTCGCAGGCGCGTCAGGTGGGCGCGGGCGACGATGCGCAGCCTGTCGACCCATCCGACTCTGGAGGCGAGACCCACCAGCTCCAGCCCGAGCGAGTAGGCGCCGTCCGCGTCGGCGTGCAGGAGGTCGCTCGCCACGAGATCCGGAAGGATGCGGGCGACCGCGGCCCGGGACAGACCCGAGGCGCTGGCGATGTGGTGCAGGGTCAACCCGTGAGAGACCGTGGCGAAGGCCCGGAGCACGGCGAGCCCGTGGGCGAACAGCGGAGCGTCGGCGCTGAGCTCGAACGCCGCGCTGCCCAAGGCCCAGGCGCGCTCGCTGGGCCGGTAGGCGGCGAAGCGTCTCGATCTCAGCAAGTTGAGCAGGTCGTAGGTGCTGGATCTGGGGATGCGACACGACGCGGCGATGATGCTCGCGGGAGCGGGGCTGTTTCTGCGGCCCAGGAACTCCAGCACGTCAAGGATCCTCGCGGCGCCCCAGGCGGTGCCTTCTGCTTGCGAGGGGCTGTGCGGCACGACTCCACCCTCCTGTTGGCAACGGTCAATCCAGCATAGCGGCCTCAGCCAGACACCACAACGAAAACGAGTACGGCTGGCTGGACAGTCGGGGAAGGCCCTTGATGTGACTGCGCCATCCCGTCAAGGTAGTGATTCCGTCGCACAAGCCTCCACCAGAAGGAGCCCTTCGGTGCCCGATCACGATTTGCAGCCTCCGCCTGTCACGGCCCGTCTGACCTACCTCAGCGAAACAGACAAGGGGGCCATCTACGAGGCCGCCCTTGAGATCATGGAGACCGTGGGACAGCGGGTGCACCACCCCGAAGCCCTCGAGCTCCTGCGCGCCGCCGGATGCACGGTCACCGAGCCTGACCTCGTGTGTATCCCGCGCGAGCTCGCGGAACAAGCGCGGGCCACGGCGCCCGCCATGATCGAGGTCTACGACCGTACGGGTGCGCCGGCGATGTCGCTGGGCGGCTACAACGCGTACTTCGGCAACGGCTCGGCGGTGACCAGCGTCTACGACCTGGACACCGGCGAGCATCGCCCGACGGCGCTCTCCGACGGCGTCGAGGCCGCCCGCCTCTGCGACGCGCTGCCCATGATCGACTTCGTCATGGCCTACGCGCACCCCGGCGGGGGCGACCCGCACATCGCCCTCCTCGAGAGCTTCCGCGCCATGGTCGCCAACACGACCAAGCCGCTCGTGGTGGTCGCCGAGAACGCCGCCGACCTCGAGGTGATGTGGCGCATCGCCGGCGAGCTGCGCGGCGGCGCCGACGAGCTCCGCGCCAAGCCGTACTTCACGCTGTACGTCGAGCCCACGAGCCCGCTGCGGCACCCCGTGGAGAGCGTCGACAAACTGATGCTGTGCGCCGACTGGGGCGTCCCGGCCGTGTACTCCACGTCCCCGCTGGCGGGCGGCACGGCGCCGATCACGGTGGCCGGCCACATCGCCCAGGGTACGGCCGAATCGCTGTTCGGCCTCGTCATCCACCAGCTTCGGCGGCCGGGCGCGCCGTTCATCTTCGGCATCGGCCCGGCGGTGCTCGACATGGCGACGTCGCAGTCCTCGTACAACGCCCCCGAGTACCTCATGGGCTACCTCTGCGCGATCGAGATGGCGCGCTGGCTGGACCTGCCGAACTGGGGGTACGCCGGTACGAGCGACGCGCAGGTGATCGACGCGCAGGCGGGCATGGAGGCGGCCGAGCTCACGTTTCTGAGCCTTGCCGCCGGTTCCAACCTCAACCACGACATCGGCTACATCGACTACGGCATGACCGCGTCGCTCGA
>JBAXRL010000677.1:0-2391 GCA_037131205.1 Actinomycetes bacterium
AGGAACCATATAGATGGGTATGGGACGGAGAGCGATCGAAGACCTCTCGCTCGCATGATGCGCGGAAGGTATGTCAGGTGAAGATGTGCAGATAGGTCTGCAGCGAATCTGTCCCCGGCGAAGTGTAGGATGCTAAAAGAATGGACCTCGTGGAGATGGCACAATGACCTTTGGCATGGACCCCGACGCCGCCGTGAAATGCCCCGAGTGTGGGGCACTGCTGGTGGTCAACCTGCGCGGCCATCGTCAGTTTACCTGCGGGCGCGAGGACATCTACCTCGGAGACGACCGCCAGCTTGCCCACAGCTACAGAGTTGTCAGTGTCTTCAAGCTGTGTCGCACAAGCGAGATCGCCGCCAAGATGGCCGCCCATCAGGACTGCAAGACCGCCGAATGACTGTCGTTCACAAGAGAGCTCGCGACGCGGACATCGGCAGGTTGAGAACCAGCATCGACCTGTTCTGTGGCGCAGGCGGTCTCACGTCGGGTCTTGAGCGAGCCGGCTGGAGCACGGTGTCGGTGGTTGACAACGATCGCGACGCCTTGGCAACGCTGGAGGCTACGCGTTGCGCCGTCCTGCCTGTCTCTGGAGATGCGGCTGGTCGCTGTCACTTGGCAGGGGCGAAGATTGTCGAAGCCGACATCTGTTTGCTCACCGCGAGGGACTTGCGCCCCGACGGCGAGGACGCGTCTTGGCGCCCCGATCTTCTGGCTGGCGGACCGCCATGCCAGCCTTTCAGTTCCGCGGGCAAGGAGCGGGGCGTGACTGACCCGCGTGGGAGACTGTTCGTGGAGTTCGTCCGGCTGGCGGCAGAGCTTAGACCTCGTCTGATCCTCTTCGAGAATGTTCAAGGTCTCGTGACGGCGCGAGGCCCCGATGGGTCTCCCGGAGGAGTTCTCCGACTGATCCAGACCGCTTTCGAGGGTATCGGGTACGCGTGTCGGTTTGAGCTCCTAAATGCTGCCGACTACGGTGCTGCGCAGAGGCGAGTGCGGTTGCTCATGGTCGCAAGCAGCGGGAAGGAAGTACCCCACTTCCCCCCGCCGACTCACGCGAAGAGCGCGACCACGGCGCAACTGCATTACGTGGAACCATGGGTTTCGCTCGGGGAGCTTCTGGACGGCCTTCCCTATCCCGACGACGACATCGTCACCCCGACGGGCAAGTATGCGAGCGACTTGCTCTCGCTGCCGCCCGGTTCGGGGTTGAAGACCGGCGGCATCGTGGAAGCCAACCGACCCGGCGGGCACTGGGGCTATCGGCAGGATGCTTTCGTTGCCGACCCGACTCAGCCGAGCAGAACAATCCGTGCGGCGTCCACGCCAGATTGGATTTGGGACCGTCACGGTCTTCTGAGACGTCTGACCTGGAGGGAGTGTGCTGCACTTCAGGGCTTCCCCCCGGGTTGGCGCTTCGTCGGGACCAAGGCGTCGCTGTTCCGGCAGATTGGAAACGCGGTTCAAGGCGATGTCGCCGTCAGTGTGGGGCGCCATCTTGCGCAGTCCGTTCCTGACAACGATTCGCGGCAGGCGCCGGAATCACCACCGTGGCCGCCCTACTTCTTCAAGCGGGTCAACTACACGCAGATGGAACACAAGGTCAACGGCGCTCACCGCCAGCGGGCTCGACTGGAGCGATCGGCGTGACGGGCGGCTTTCTCGCCCCACCCGTCTGGACGGTGGAGCAGCTTCGGACCGAGCGCGATAGGGCTGAAGACCTCTTCCGTATCGAGCGTCGCGGCGAGGGGCCGGAAAGATATGCCGCCACCTTCGGCGAGGTGGCGCCAGTGGTCGCCGACGCACTGACACGTGCGGGGTTGTGGGGACCTGACTTGGAGAAGGCGCTGCTGGACGACGACAGGCTGTGGCACCTGCTTCGGTGTTTCTGCGGTCCGGAGATCAGCGAAGAGGACTTCTGGACTCTGGTTGGCAAGAAGTTTCGGAGAATGCCCGAGAGCGTAGCGGTCGATGCCGCGAGTGTGCTCACCGAACTGGTGGATCCCTTTCGTATGCCATGGCTTGCAGAATCGCGTGAACCGACGGAGGCTGAGTTGCGGGCAGCCATTCTGGCCACGACGACACTGATTGCCCACCAGAGGCTGAGAACGGAACGCAGGGGGTCGGCAGCGAAGTCACAGGAAGACGAGGTGGCAGATGCGCTCCTGGGGGCAGGATTTGCGCGACAGCTCTCTGAGGACCGCCAGACCATCAGGCTGATCGACGATCTACCCCGAGGTTTGTTCGCGAGGGAGCAGAAGATAGCAGACGCCAAGTGTGACGTTCCTGTCAGGCTCTTCGATGGGAGGATGCTGGCTATCGAATGCAAGGTGTCGAACGGGCCGAAGAACTCGTGGAAGCGACTGCTTCGGGAGGTCGGGGGAAAAGCCGACA
>JBAXRL010000678.1:0-2389 GCA_037131205.1 Actinomycetes bacterium
TCGCCGGGAGGCGCCCCTTCTGGGTGGCCGCGGTGGCCGGCATCATCGTCTTCGGTACGCTCATGGGCGCCCTGTTTGTGGGCCAGCAGTTCCTGCAGAACGTCCTCGGCTACTCCACGCTGGTCGCGGGCACAGCGGTCCTGCCGGCCGCGGCCTGCATGGTGCTGGCGGCCCCTGTGTCGGCACGGCTCATCGCCGCCCGCGGCTCCCGCTTCACGCTGCTCGCCGGCGACGTGTTCTGCCTCCTCGCCTTCGTCGTCATGCTGACGCTCTGGAAGGACGGGAGCGCCTACTGGCAGGTGGCCCTCGCCTTCACCTGCATGGGCCTCGGCGTCGGCCTGGCCGGCGCCCCGGCGGCACGCGCCCTCACCGGCTCCGTGCCGGTGCGGCGCGTGGGCATGGCGTCGGGCACCGCCGACCTGCAGCGCGACCTCGGCGGGGCGATCATGCAGTCGATCCTCGGAGCGCTGCTCACCGCCGGCTACGCCGCCGCCTTCGCGACGGCGGTCGCCGCCGCGCCGGGCAGCGAGAAGATCTCCCCCAGCGTGCAGGCGCAGCTGCAGAAGTCGTTTGGCAGCGCCGAAGCCGTGGCTCAGCAGTACCCTCAGTACGCGCAGCAGATCACGGTGGCGGCCAAGGCCTCGTTCGTGCAGGGCGCCGACTGGGCGTACGCGGCGGGCATCGTCGCCATCCTCGGCGGCGCGGCGCTCGTCTGGTTCCTCTTCCCGAAGAAGGATGACGAGGCGCGGCTGCTCGCCGACTACCACGCAGAGGATACTGAAGAACCGCCGGCGGCCTGACCGAGCGGACGCCGGCGGGGTTCGAACCGCCGGCCGGCGCGTTGCTCAGGCGCCTGTGGGCTCCGCCACGACGATCAGCGCCGGCGATCCGTCCGCGAAGGGCGAGCGGTCGTAGTCGCCGTAGAGAGCGACGACGCGGAAGCCGGCGCGCACGAGGAGATGCTCGAGCTCGTAGCGGAACACGTAGCGCAGGATGATCCTCTCGGTGATCCGCCGCGTCACGCCGTCGGCTTCGCTGATCTCGTAGGTCACCTCGCACTCGTTGCACTGCAGCGAGCGATCGTAGTCGATGACCGTCATCCACCAGCGGATCCGCCGGCCCTTCGTCCACTCGACCAGCTCGGCGGTCGCTTCCCCGTCTCCTTGCCCGTCTTGGGCGAAGGAGGGCGGGGCCGGATCGGGGTTCGGCAGGTCGAGCACGAGCCTCCCGTGCGGAAGCAGGTGGCTGCGGCAGCGGTCAAGACACGCAAGCTGCTGCTCCACGGTGCGTAGCTGCTGGAACCCGGCGAACGGGCAGATGATCGCCGCGAAGCGCCGGCCGAGGTCGAACGATGTCATGTCCGCGCGGAGCAGCCGGACCCGATCGCCTACCTCAGGCGGTTCAGACTGAAGCTTGGCGCGACAGCGCTCTAGCATCTGCGCGGAGAGGTCGAGCCCCGTAAGCTCGATGCCGGCTCGCGCCAGCGGAAGCAGCACGCGGCCGCTGCCGCAGCCGAGCTCGAGGACGGGGCCGCCCTCCGCGGCGGCGGCCATCGCTTGCCAGAAACCAGCGTCGTCGCGGTCCGCGTAGATGGCGTCGTAAATCGCCGCGAGCTCGGCGGAGTCGAAGGAGATGTAGTCGTCCACGGCGCCGATGGTACACGAAACGCACACGAGACCATTCGCAGCGGCTCCCCCCGGGACCCCCGCTGCTGGACTTCTGCCTTACCCTTTGGTTACCATCGTCGAACGAGCGAGATTGCGCGAGCAAGTCCAAGGGTATCAGGCGCGTAGGGCGCGGCCGGCTGCGACGCCGAGACCGCCTCGTGACGATGAACCGACCAAGGAGGAGAACATGCCATTTCTTTTGCGCGCTGCCGTCGTAGGCGGGGTGGCAGCCGGAGTGGGCCACCACATGGGCAGGAAGAGTCAGCAAGCGAGCGACGCAGAGGCCGCGCAGAACCAGCAGATCGCCGACCTGCAGGCGCAACAGGATCAGCAGCAGTATCAGCAGCAGACGGCTCCGGCTCCGGCCGGCGACGAGGATGGCATGGCCAAGCTGACGCAGCTCAAGTCGCTCCTTGACCAAGGCGTGCTCACCCAGGCCGAGTTCGACATGCAGAAGCAGAAGATCCTGATGAGCATGTAAGAACGGCCGAGACGCGACTCACCCTCTAGGAGGAACAATGGCACTTGGTCCTGTACAACTCCTCGTCGTGGGCTACGGCGAGGACGCCGTCTTCGATGGCACCGTGTTGGATGAGCTTCACCGGCTGAGCGAGCAAGACGTCGTGCGCCTCGTCGACCTGCTCGTCGTCACGAAGGATCTGGACGGCAACGTCGCTCAGGTCGAGATCAGCGACCGGCCGGAGCTCCAGAAGTACGGCGCC
>JBAXRL010000679.1:0-2388 GCA_037131205.1 Actinomycetes bacterium
GGCTCGCCGAGCGTGACGGCGAGCGTGAGGTCGGTGCGTCCCGACGGGTCGCGCGACACGACGAGGCTGGCGTTGGCGCCGCGCTCGGAGCCGGCGGAGTCGGGGCGGGCGGCGAGCCGGCCGGCGCCGAAGGCGCCGGCGCTCTCGCCGCCCAGGCCGGCGACGCAGGAGATGGCGCCGAAGGCTTCGCAGACGGCGCCGGCCACGGCGCTGAGGAGCTCCGGACGGCGCCCCGCGGCGCTCACCGCCGGCATCCGTGCGGTGAGATCGGCGAGCACGCGGCGCAGGCTGCAGATGTCCTCGTCGCTGCGCCGCCGTTCGGCGAACAGCTTGGCGTTCTTGATGGCCACGGCCGCCTGCCCGGCGATGGCGCCCGCCAGGCGGAGCTCCTGGCGTGAGTACTGACGGGAGCGCTTCTGATCGACCACCTCAAGGAGGCCGATGGTATCGCCCTGCACGATCAGCGGAACCATAAGGAGGCTGCGATCGCCCTCGCGGCGCAGCTCCGCGACCTCGGCCGGGTCGGCGTCGGGGTCGTCGACGTTGACGACCGCCGTCGTCTGGTCCTGCAGCACCCTGCGCGTGAGCGGGAAGGCCCTCAGGTTGTAGGGACTGGCGTCCGGGAGGCGCCGCCCTGCGTGGTCGTAATCGGCCAGCGTGATGAGGCTCTGGGCCTCTGCGTCATACTCGGAGACAGCGCAGAAGTGGCAGTCGAGCAGGCTGGTCATGCGCATCGCGATCTCCAGCAGGAGCTCGCTGAGGTCGATCTTGCCGGCGAGCGCGATGGAGGTGTTGATGAGCACGTCGACCTCACGCTCGCGGGCAAGCTGGGCGGCCAGGTGGTTGCTGTCGCCGATGGCCCTGGAGAGGTCGTCGATGTCGTGGTCGTCGATGCGGCGGTGGCCGCCGGCGGTGCGCGTGCAGGGGAGGAAGCCGGTCGCCGTCCAGCGACGGATCGTGACCGGCGATACGCCGAGCCGCCGCGCGGCCTGCTGGACGCTCAGAAACATGCGCAAAACCTAGCGGCGTGACTGCGTCAAGTCAAGAAAGAGTAACTTCAGGCCAGAGACGCGCGTAACTTTCGCGAGAAATCTCCCCTGTAAACCAGTCACATTCTCTGTGATACTCGACGAGATCGAGCGGCTGGCGGGGTACGACTCCCGCTGTGCAGCCCCGGGGACCGGCGGACACGAGGCAAAGGGGTGGGAGCATGCGCGTCCTTCAACTTGGCGTGGGGGCGGTGGGCGAGGTGAACGCGCGGGTCAGCGCGCGGGAGCCGGCCGTCGAGACGGTCGTCCTCGCCGACATCGACGAAGGCCGGCTGCGCGAGGTGGCCGCCAAGCTGCCGCCGGGCAAGGCCGAGACCCTGGTGCTCGACGCCTCCGACCAAGCGGCCCTGGTGAAGGCCGCGAGGGGTGTGGACTTCGTGCTCAACGCCCTGGCCACTTCCTGGGACCTCCCGGTGATGGAGGCCTGCCTGGAGGCCGAGAGGCACTACCTCGACATGGGCACCGGCGGGCCCCGCGAGATCACGGGCACCGCCGACCTCGACGAACAGCTCGCCCTCGACGCCGAGTTCAAGAAGCGCGACCTGGCCGGCCTCGTGTCGTTCGGCATCGACCCGGGCGTCAGCGACATGTTCGCGCGCGCCCTGCACGACGAGCTCGACACCGTCGAGTCGCTGACGGTGCTGGACGGCGACAACGCCACGGTGGACGGCTACGAGCTGGCCTGCTCGTTCAACGTCGAGACCATGATCGAGGAGTGTCTGCTGCCGCCGTGTGTGTTCCGCGACGGCAGGGAGGCGCGCAACGAGGCGCTCTCGGTCTTCACGGAGTTCGACTTCCCCGCGCCCGTCGGCAAGCTCAAGCTGTGCAACGTCGACCACGAAGAGGCCCAGCTCATGCCGCTGTACCTGAAGGGCAAGGGGCTCAGGAACGCCATCTTCTTCATCGGCCTGGACGAGCGCTTCGTCGAAGCGCTGCGCGTCTTCAGGATCCTCGGCCTCAACCAGCGCGCGCCGGTCGACTACAAGGGCGCCATGATCTCGCCGCTCCAGTTTGTGGCGGCGCGCTTTCCGCGACCGGTCGACCTGGCCGGCAAGCTGCACGGCGCCGTCTGCGTCGGCACGCTTTGCGAAGGCACGATCGGCGGCGAGCCCGTGCGGCGCTTCCGCTACCAGACCACGTCGCACGACGAGTCGTGGGAGAAGTGGGGCGTGCAGGGCACCGCCTTTCAGACCGGCGCCTCCGCGGCCTGCGCCGTCACCCAGTTCGCGCGCGGCGAGATCGCGCGGCGCGGGGTCTTCCCGGCGGAGGTGCTCGACCCCGCCGCCTACATCGCCGAGATGGAGAAGGTGGGCCTCGCGGTCGGAGTGATGGACCTGCC
>JBAXRL010000680.1:0-2388 GCA_037131205.1 Actinomycetes bacterium
CGCCCCCCACGGTGCGCTTGAGATGCTCCAGCTCGTGGCGGGCGAGGAGCGACTGGGTGTAGAGGTCGTCGCCGACGAAGACGATGGTCTCGGCGGCGGCGTCCGCGTCGGCATCGGGAAGCTCCTCGACGAGCTGCCGCACCAGAGTGGTCTTGCCCGCCTGGCGAGGGCCATACAGGATCAAGGCGGTGCCCGGCTTGCCCAAGCCGTCGCGCATCTGCGCTGCGATGGTGCGCGGGAACATCGTGCACGCCTCAGGGTTTTGAAACTGCGACACCGCAGAAGTATATCAATTACTATGAACGAGTCAATGTTGACATTGACCAAATCATCTCCGCCCGTTGCACCTGCTCCACGGACTGCGGGCGGCGCGGCGCTTGTGCCGCCCACCACTCCATCGGCCTTGTGGCAGCCGAGCGCCCCGCGGCAGCGGCGCCGCCAAACGTCCACCGCCGGCCCCGCGCATTGTCTCCCCGGAGAGCCGTTCGCCCACCTGTCAAAGACGCGCGGCACAGGTCAAGATGCTTGTCGGCGCCGAGAATCGTTGAGAAGGGAGCCGGCGGCGGAGCGCTCGCCGTCCGCGCTCAGTTTGAGAAGCGCGATCACCTGCTGGCGGAAGCTCCGCTTCTGAGTCTCATCCATCGTGTTGCCCCTCCTGCGCGGCCGCTGACTCTCGTGACTGCACTACACTCGCCGGACGCGAAGCTGCGACGCCGGCGTCCAGGCGTGATTCACCCGCCGGCTGGACACCGGCGCGCTCCGCGCGCACGTTACCGGCAGCCTTGAATCTGCAAGGACTCAGGGCTCCTCTCCTTCGGGCATCTCGCCTGCCTCGAGGGCCTTGATGGTCCGCATCTGCAGATCGTCGCGGGTGAGCGTGAAGGGTTCGCGCATGGGGACCAACCTGGAGGGCGGGTGACGGCCGACAAGGAGCGACGAGGGACTTTGGACGACACGAGATGCAATGAGAAAGCGGAGAGACGACGACGGCTCAGGCTGAGCGATACCCCTCCTGCAGCGATGGCGCGTACTCGGTGATCCCGTTCAGGAAGCCGGGCTTCAACTGGTCCTGGTACTTCCTCACGGTCTCCGCCTCTCGGAACAGGCTCGAATACGGGATGGATCCGCAGATGCTCCGCAGCGGGGGCTCCAAGGCGTCGAAGGTAGGCCGAACCAGCTCCGCCAACACCCTGGTCCTTCGCGAATCCGGCGCGACGATGTACAGGCGAATGAGGATGTTGGGGTGCAGGGTCACCAGATCGGACATCTGCGGCAGCCCGGAGTACACGGAGGTCGTGTGCTCGATCTCAAAGGCGGCCTCGACCCGGTTGCCGCGCAGCCAAAGCACATCGATGTGCTGGATCAAGGCCATGACCTCGGCCTCGAACTGACGCGGCAGCGACTCCCGGAGGCGAGGCGTATCGAGGAATGCCTGGTCCTCGAAAGACCTGCCGCGGTCGTTCCTGGCCACCCAGACGTCCAGCCCCAGGAGCGCGCCCATCTCGAGAAGGCGCCATTGGATCTCGTCGTGCGACGTCGCCTCCACGTTCGGCGGCGACGGCGGCGTCGAGCGCGGCATCGCAGCGTGGTCCGAGACCAGTGTGGGTTGGAACAGCCGCTGAGTCTCTACCGTGGCCGCGGCAGCCTGTGCCGCCGCTGCCGCCCGAGCAAGGAGCCTGAGCGGAAAGACCCATACCCAGCGTGGCTGCCCATCGACGTCTGGCTCTCGTCGGCGATAGGACTCGTCCACGAGCCTGACTCTCCCTTGATACACATAGCGTCCGGACCTGGTCTTGTCGAAGAGAAAGACGCCCGTCCCCTTCGCCTCGGCGTCGCGTAGCCGGCGATTGCCCCCGTAGTCAAGGCTCTGGTCACCGCGCAGGCCGGTGCCACGGTAGTGGAGGACGCCGGATTCATCCCACTCATCGGCGTAGATCGAGGCGGCATGCTTGTGCGTGTGATCGACCACGAGAACGAGACTGTCGGTGGCCTCCGAACAGCGCCTGCCCTTGCCCTGCTGACACTGGAAGGTGGCGGTCAGCTCCGCGGCGGTGAGCTCGTCATCCCGTCGGATGTCAGGTTCGAATCCCATGGTCCCCTGCTGCTGGTTGACAATGGATTCTACGTCCCCAGGACGCGGTCGACGCTGGACTTCGAGGCGACGAACCGAGCTCGTGGCGAGGACGACGCCCCGCGACTCCCGCAAGCTGCTTTGACGTCCGTGCGGCTCGTCACTCGGTGGTCCGCGGCACTCTCTTCAACAGGTAGACCCGCCACGCGTGCTCGAGGGCGGTGGGGTGGGGCTGGCTTCTGAGATGAGTCAGGTCTTTGCGCGTCACCCGCAGGCTGCCCGCGCCGTGAGGCGGAGTGAAGACGAGTGTCAGGCTC